>JAEWAD010000337.1 GCA_023391905.1 Pseudomonadota bacterium
ACCGCCAGGAGCCCGCCCGCGATGTAGGCGACCATGCGCAGCCGCCGGCTCTGGCGCGGTTCGGAAACGAAGGCGAGCAGCGTGACGATCAGGAGCGCGACAATCGCCATGCCCCAGGCCGCGCGCGAGAAGGAGAGGAAAACGCCGGCCAGCAGCACAGCGATGCCGACCAGGCGCCAGCCCGAGTTCAGCAGCCGGTCGGTCAGCACAGCGCGGGTCATCACGACCAGGGGCAGGACGAGGAAGGGCCCGAAGACATTGGGGTCCTTGAAGGCGCCCTTGGCGCGATCATAGAGCGTGAAGATCTCGCCATAGGGGATGGCGCCGAAATAGCCGAGGATGCCGAGCAGGGCGCAGACGATCGCCGAGGCGATATAGCTCCGCTCGATCACCTTGAAACGCCGTTCCGTATCCGTCTGGATGACGGCCGCGAAGAAGATCGACGAGATGATGAGGAAGGCCGTCGTTGCCATGTAGATGGCAGGCTTGGTGAAGGCGTCGAGCTGCGAGAACGACAGCAGGCCGCCTACCATGTAGAGCAGCATCAACACGATCATCGGCAGCATGGGCCGGCTGAGCGAGAGGCCGGCGAAGGCCCAGAACGCGACGACGACGCAGAGCAGCAGGTCCGACGGTGCCGGCTCGAACAGCACGAAGCCGCTGAGGAAAACCAGCACGCCGATGACCGCGTTGCCGATCATGCGCGCCGGGATCGCCTGCGGCCTCGTCACGATCCGGATCAATAGGCGTTCTCGCTGTTGATCAGGCAGAACGGCGTCATCACGAGGATGTACAGATCGAACAGGGGAGACCACCGCTCGATATAGTCGAGGTCGTATTCGACGCGACGATGGATCTTCTCCGGCGTATCAACCTCGCCGCGCCAGCCGTTGATCTGGGCCCAGCCGGTGACGCCCGGCTTGACCTTGTGGCGGGCGAAATAGCCGTCGACCACATCGTCCCAGAGCTGGTTTTCGGTGTGGGCGTTGACGGCGTGCGGACGCGGGCCGACCAGGGACAGCTCGCCGCGCAGGACATTCACCAGTTGCGGCAGTTCGTCGATCGAGCTCTTGCGGATGAACCGGCCGACGCGGGTGACGCGCGGATCGCCCTTGGTGACCACGACCTTGGCGCTCGGGTCGCTCAGATGGTGGTACATCGAGCGGAACTTGAAGACGTCGATGACCTCGTTGTTGAAGCCGTAGCGCTTCTGCCGGAAGAAGATCGGTCCTGGGCTGTCGAGCCGGATCGCGATCGCCGTGGCGAGGAAGATGGGTGACAGCAGGATCAGCGCGATGCTCGCGATCACGACGTCGAAGACCCGCTTCATGATCGAATCCCAGCCGGCGATCGGCCGGTCGAACAGATCCAGCAGCGGAACCGGTCCGATATAGGAATAGGAGCGCGGCGTGAACCGGAGCTTGCTGTTGAGCGCCGAGATGCGGATGTCAACGGGCAGCACCCAGAGCTTCTTGAGGAGCTGCAGCACGCGATTCTCTGCCGAGAGCGGCAGAGCGACGATCAAGAGGTCGATGTGGGCGAGACGTGCGAACTCGACCAGTTCCGCGACCGTGCCGAGCTTCGGCACGCCGGCGACTTCGTCCGGCGAGCGATCGCGGCCGCGGTCGTCGAAGATGCCGTAGACACGAACGTCCGTCTTGGTGGGATCGCCGAACGCTTCCAGCAGCTGGGCCGCATATTCGCCGCCGCCGACGATCACCGCGCGGCGCTCGAGGCGGCCTGCTCGCGTCCAGCGCCGGATCAGCGAGGTCAGGATGGCGCGCTCGATGATGAAGAAGGCCGCTCCGAAGAGGAACATGGCGACGAGCCAGCCACGCTTGCCGCCGGTCTCGACCTCGAGGAAGAAGCTGCCCGCCGCGACGATGGCGATGGTCAGGATCCAGCAGATCAGGATGCGCGGCAGGGTCGACAGGTAGTCGCGCAAGGCCGTCAGCTTGTATCCGCCAAGAGAACGGATCGCGATGACGGCCATGACGGGCGCTACCGCGACCAGCACCGCCTGGCTCCAGCCATAGGCGCTGCCGGGCGAATGCGCCACGACGAAGGACAGAATGATGCCGATCAGCGCGAGCGCTACGGCCTCCACGGCTTGCACCGCCGTCGCCAGGAAGCGTGGCGACATCGCGTCGTTCGAGAGCCCCGCCGCAACGCGGCGCGCATGCTCGTTGAGGACGGGGCGGTTCGCATCGGTATCAATGCTTGCAGAGGTGTCGGTCGTCATGGCCTGCCGGAATGCTGCTCTGATTGAGGCGATGCTAGCCCCGGCAGGCTAACAAACCTTTGCCGCCACTCGATTGCACTACAGTAGCGGCTGTGTCGCTTCTTGCTGCGAGGCGGAATCTTTCAGGCAATCGCGATAGACGGCACCAACCACCGCGGTCATGTGCTCGACGGAGAAATGCGGGCGCACCACGGCGAGCAGGCGCTCCGCCGCCAGATCGGCAGCGCGCGGATCGTCGTGCTGCATGGCCATGGCATCCGCAAGGGCGTCGACGTCGCCGGGCACCACCAGCCGGCCGCTCTCCGGACCGAAGATCTCGGGAATGCCGCCGACCTTGGTGCAGACGAGGGGGCGCCGGGCCGCGGCCGCCTCGAGCACGACATACGGCATGGACTCAGCACGTGAGGGTACCACGACGATTCGCGCCATGCCGAATGCCGTCCGTGTCGCCATGGCGGCATGGAACTGGGTGGTCTCGTCGAGGCCGAGGGCCCGGACCTGGGCTTCGTAGAGCGCCTTGGAGGGGCCGTCGCCCACGATGTGCGCCGACGGCGCCGTGCCGCGCAATTCCCGGATGCGCGCCAGGGCGTTGATGAAGACGTCCGTGCCCTTCAGGTCGCGCAGCATGCCGATGAAGAGAAAATCGGCAGCATCGGCGCGCGTCTCTACCGGCGCGAACTCGTCGTCGCGGAGGCCGTTCGGCACGACGCGCCAGGGCTTGCGTGGCGGCCCTACCTTGCGCGTATAGGTCTCCGCCTCGTAGCGGCTTACGAACACCAGCGCGTCCGTCAGCCCCTCCATGAAGCGCTCGATGCGGAAGAATATCCGCCCCGAGCGCGTCGCGGGATCATAGTGCAGGCTGCCGCCGTGCGGACAGTAGATGCGAGCCACGCTGGAACCAAAGACCCGCAAGAGCGTGCCGATGATCCGGCCATACACGCCGCCTTTGGCGCCATGGGTATGGAGGACATCGGGATTGAGTGCCCGGATGCGGCGCAAGAGCCGCAGGAAGGCGAAGATGTCGGAGGGCGAGACCTGACGCTGCATCGGGGTGCGATGCAGCCCGAGCGCCAGATGCGGCCTCAGTTCGTCGAACAATTCCTCTTCGCGCGCGCCGCCCGTCGAGGAATCACAGACGATTCCAACGCTGTGGCCTTCGGCCGCCTGTGCCGCGGCCAGGTCGCGCACGTGGCGAAAAATCCCTCCGACAGGAGATCGAAAGCAATGAACGATCCTGAGCTTGCCGCGGGCCGGCGCATGAGGGTCATTCCGCTCTGTCATCGTGTCAGAAGAAGCGCTCGCGTACGTTGACGGTGTCGCCCGGGAAAATCGGCTGGGTCGGCAGTAGCCGAACGGTGGTGACTTTTCCGTTGACTTGCCGGGTGACGTCGACGTCGGCGCGCTGGGCCCGCGGCGTGAAACCACCGGCGATCGCCACCGCGGTCTGCGCCGTCATACCGTTCACATAGGGGTACTGCCCGGCGCTCGTTACCTCGCCCATGATGAAGAAGGGGCGGTAGCGATCGACTTCCACCGAGACGTCGGGATTGCGGACGAAACCCTTGCGCAGCTTGGCGGCGATCTCGGCTTCCATCTCCTGCGGGCTGCGGCCGCGCGCGGCGATGCCGCCAACCAGCGGCATCGAAATATAGCCGGCCTGGTCGATCGTGTAGGTGTTGCTGAGGTCCGACTGGCCGAATACCACCACGCGCAAGCGGTCGCCGCTGTCCAGGCGGTAGGGGGCAATCAGGGCCTTGTAGGTTTCCGGGTCCGGCGGCGGATATGACGTCGCGCAGCCGGCAAGCAGGCTGGCGCCGATCAAGGCTGCGACGAGGGTGGGGAATCGCATGGGCAGGCGTCCGGATCGCTGAAGAATCTCTAGGTCGGACTGTCGCCTGCCATGGTTAATGCGGCGTAAATTCCTTCACTCCTGTCGCCGCCATCGAGAGTGGAACTAACGGATCCGGCAGTCGGAAAGTTAACGCGGTGGTTACCCTGAATTCACATGATCCGGCATCGGCTGAAGGAATCATGCGTAACCATGGCGGACGGGCGTTTCGGGCAAATCGATGATGTCGAACTCGACATGCGCGCGCTTTTTGGCGCGCTGCTGCGGGCGTCGCCATGGCTTGCCTTGTTCTGTGTGCTGTTCGCCAGCGCTCTCTATGTCGGCCTGAATTTCGTGACGCCGCGCTATCAGGCGGAGACGAAGATCCTCATCGAGAACGGCGAGTCGGAGATCACCCGCGCCGGCGTGAATAGTCAGGAGGCGAGGGCGCTCCTTGATTCCGAAGCGATCGCCAGCCAGGTGCAGCTGATCAGCTCCCGCGACCTGGCGACCACCGTCATCAACGACCTCGGGCTGTCGTCGCTCCGCGAGCTCAACAGGCCTCGGCTGATGCCGACCCTCGACCAGATGCTCGTGAGCATCGGTCTTGGCCGGCCGGCGCCGCAGCCGACGCCGGAAAGCCGGGTACTGCAGCGTTTCGGCGAGCGTCTCGACGTGTTCGAGATCGACAAGACGCGGGTCATCGCCGTCGCGTTCACCTCGACCAACCCGGAGATCGCCGCCCAGGTCGCGAATGCCGTCGCCGACGAGTATCTCGCGCTCGAGCGGTCGGCGCGGCGGTCGAACGATGCCGAAGCGACACGTTGGCTGGAAGCGCAGATTGCCGGATTGCGCACCAAGGTCACGGATGCCGAGGCCAAGGTCGAGGCTTTCCGCACCGAGCATGGCCTGTTTTCCGGTGGCCAGAACAACAGCTCGCTCGCGCAGCAGAAGCTGAGCGATCTGAACGCCGAGCTGGCCCGTCTCGTGGTCGCGCGCTCCGCCGCCGAAGCGAGGGCCGAGTTCGTTCGCAAGAGCCTGGCCAATGGCGGGACGCCGGACGTTGCCGACGTGAGAGATTCGCAGCTGATCCAGCGCCTGCGCGAGCAGCAGGTCGCGCTACGCGCTCAGATCGCGCAGCTCTCGGCGTCGCTGCTGTCCGGCCACCCTCGCATCAAGGAGCTGAACGCGCAGCTGGCCGACCTCGACGTGCAGGTGCGACGCGAGATCACGCGCATCCTGCGCAGCATCGAGGACGAGGCGGCGACCGCCCGCGCCCAGGAAGCGGACATCGGCCAGGACATCACCCGCGCCAGGGCCGCCACGGGCCAGACCAACGACGCCGAGGTCCAGCTTCGGGCGCTGGAGCGCGAGGCGACCGCGCAGCGTGACCTGCTCGAGAGCTATCTGCGCCGCTACCGCGAGGCGACGTCGCGCCAGGACGGCAACTACCTGCCGGCCGACGCCCGCATCATCTCGCGCGCCGCGGTGCCGCTGGAGCCGGTCTTCCCGAAGAAGCTGCCGCTCACGTTGGCCGCGACGGTGGCGCTGCTTCTGCTGGCGATCGCCATCATCACGATCCGCGAGCTGACCTCGGGCAGGGCCTTGCGCCGCATCACGCTGCAGGCGCCGCCGCCGGCTGCGTCGGCCGTTCCGGTGGATGGGCGGATGCAATGGGAAGAGGAGCCCGCGACCTTGCCGCCGTTGCAGCCGGACATTCCGCCGCTTTCGCGCGGGCTGTCGGCCGAGGTACAGGATTCGCTCAACGCGATCGTTGACCAGATCGTCGAGGGCGGCGCTCGCCGGGTCCTGATCGCGATGACGGATACTGGCGAACAGGTGGGTCGCCCACTCGCTGCTGTCTCGCTCGCCCGGGCGCTCTCACGTCGCGGCAACCGCGTGCTGTTGCTCGATCTCTACGCCGATGGTGCCGATAGCCGGGCAATGGCCGTGGAAGGAAGTGCTCCTGGGTTCACGGACCTTTTCGCTGGCCATGCGTCGTTCACGGAAGTGATCTTCAGGGACCGCCGGTCGCGCGCGCACCTCATTTCGCACGGCCTGCTCGAATTCGATCCCGACGCAGCGCAGGGCGAGCAGTTCGTCACCATCCTCGACGCGCTCGACCAGACCTACGACCAGATCCTGCTCGACGCCGACGAGGACCTGGCGCTGCAGCTCGCTCCCAAGGCGAGCGCGGTGATCCTCGTGTCCGATGGCAGCGAGAGCGATCCGCGGACGGTTCGGGCCTTCGAGGCTATGCAGGCTGCAACCTCTGCCAAGGTCATGTTGCTCATTGCCGAGGTGCCGCTTTCGGTAACGGAGCACCATCAGGCAGCCGAACTCGCTTGATCAGTCGGCCTCAGCCGGCTGTCCGCTTTCGACTCGACCGCGCCACCGGCGCAACCTCTTGAGGGTCTGCCACAGCTTCGGATTGTCGCGCGCCATCCGCTCGAGGCGGTCGGAGATGCGGAACAGTGCCGCCGCGAGGGTGCCCATCAGCGTTACGGGAACGATCACGCGAACATGCGGCTCGATTTCGTCGAGCCAGGATGCCTTGTAGCGCTCGTCGCCCCGCCCAAGATCAAGGGATGTGAGGCCGCGCTCGCAACTCGCGGAAATCACTTCGAAAAGCATGAGTTCGCCGGGGCTGACGCGACGCCATTCATCATTGGCGACCGACATGAAATAGCCGCTGAGCCTTCCCGTATGCGTGCCGCTGCCGAGAATGGCGCGCACCTTGCCATCGATCTGGACCGCGTCGAGATCGAGCACGGTCGAGCCAGTACCGGTCCAGCGGCGCGTGACTAGGGCGCGGAAGAAGTCGGCGACGCCCGGCTCGGCGAAGCTGTCCGCGATGCCATTTTCGCGGAACCATTCCGCCTTCTGGGCGAAGTACGCCTCGAGAATGGCCTCCGACTCGGCCGGTGATTCCGCTCGGATCAGGCGCGAGCCGCCGACCGGGGCAAGGGTATTGGCCTGCCAGCGCCGTTTCTTGCTCTTCTTGGCGCCACGATGGGCAGCGAGCACGGTCGAAAAATCCGGCGCCAGCCGCATCATCCCGACGTCGCACCGGGCCTGAGACACCATCGGCAAGGCTGCGAGCGGGTTTATCACTGCATCGAAGCGGACGGGTTGGGCGTCGAGGTCAAACAGATCGACGCCCCCCATCACCTTGCCAATGCGATCGAGCAGCACGGCGGCTCTCGCCGCCGTCAACCACGCCGCGAACTCGGGATCGAATAGCCCCATCCGAATGTTGGCATGCTCGCCGCCGAGGAAACGGGCGATCCGGAAGAGACCGACACGCTCGACGCCGAGCGGAAGAATGGCTGCCAGCACACCATCGGCGTATCGCACCGAAACGATGGCGGGGCGGATCTGCTGCGGACCCGTAGCCGTCGCGACCCAGCAATCGATCCAGTCGAAGCTCTGGTAGACGGATGCGGCGGAGCGGCCCTCCAGCTGACGCCATTCGGCTTCCAGCGCGGCGGGTGAGGCGGATACCGCCAGCTGCAGCTCGGAAATCGAGAGGTCATTGCGTCTGGTGTCGGGCGTTGATCCGTCCATGGAGAGTGAGCCTGTGACTTTGAGCCTGCTTCCGGCGTGGCTATCAACCTATCGTAAATATCGGGTTCGTATGAGCGTACTACGGTTGCTTGCCTTGGAATGTCTGGGTCGCGGATGCAGGGTCTCAAGATTGCCGGCTACAAGGCGGGCCTTAACGCTCTCTATCTGAGCGGCGCTCATCGCTATTTCTCGCCGAGAACCCGGGGACGGGGCGCGATCCTGATGTTTCATCAGGTGCGAAGGCTGCCGCCAGGGCGCTTCCATCCGAACGCACATCTCGAGGTGACGCCGCAGTTCCTGGACGTCGTCGTCCGGCGTGTGCGGGAAGCCGGACTGGAAATCATCGACCTCGACGAGGCCGCGCGGCGCATGGCGGCTCCCGACGACGGCCGCCGCTTCGTCGTGCTGACGTTCGACGACGGATATCGGAACAATCTCACCGAGGCCTATCCGGTGCTGAGGGCGCACGATGCCCCCTTCACCGTCTATCTCGCGACAGGCTTCGCGGATCGCACCGCGGTACCGTGGTGGGACCTGCTGGTCTCTCTCGTGGGGCATGTTCCGCAGCTCAGCATGCGGGTCGGCGATCAGACGCTCGAACTTCCATCGCGGTCATTGGGTCAAAAGCGCACCGCATGCCGCCGAGCGGCGACCGCGCTCTGCCGGGTCAGCGAGGACGAACAGCGTGGGGCGATCGAGGCCTCGGCGCGCGCTCATGGCATCGATCCCGAGCAGCTGGTCGTGCGCGAGATGATGAGCTGGGACGAGGTCCGCGCCCTGGCCGAGGATCCGCTAGTCACCATCGGCGCTCATACGGTGGGACACTATGCCCTGGCCCGTCTCGATGCGGATCGGGCGCGGCGCGAAATGGCGGAAAGCCGGGACCGGATCGCCGAGATGACGGGCAGCCGGCCGCGCCATCTCGCCTATCCCTATGGATCGCGGCGGTCGGCCTCGGAACGCGAATTCACGCTCGCGGCGGAACTCGGCTTCACCACGGCGGTGACGACCCGTCGCGGCGTGCTCACGCCGGAGAGCCGGATGATGGCCCTGCCGCGCATCTCGATGAACGGGCATTTCCAGCAGGCGCGCTATGTTGACCTGCTGCTTTCCGGCGTGCCGCTCGCGCTGGAGGGGCCATTGCGTCGCATGCTGCGCGGATCGCTCAGGCCTTCGGGGAATCGGGCTTCTGCATCCACTTGATGATGACGCCGGCCGGGAACACCCAGGCGAGGCCCACCACCACGTAGTAGATCATCTGGACCAGCTTGGAGGCGTCGGCCAGCTTCAACTGGGCGATCACCATGGCGATGAACGAGTAGACGACCACCAGCGCGACGAGCGCGATCATGCCGATGAACTTGCGGAGCCGGATGGGCATGTCGTGCCTTTCGTGATTGTCTTCGCGCTGGCATAGCGCGTTCGGCGAGCGACTTCAAAGCCGGACAGGCGGCAATGTCCCATCGCGGAGCGCGATCGGGGGCTGACGTTGCGCGACCGGATGTCGCGCGGCCGATTGGCGTGGCGGCAGGGCGCTCGGTTGTCCGCGTCTTCGCTAGCGGCTAATCGGTCGGCTGGACGATCTTGAGGTGCATGATGACGACCGATGGTGTGGTGACGACTGGCCAGTTGCGCGGAGCGCCAATGCGCGACCGGACGAGCAATCGCTCGCTGATCCGTCTCTGGCTGGGGGCCGTGATCCTTCTGGTCATTGCCATGATCGTCGTCGGCGGCGCGACACGCCTCACCGGTTCCGGCCTCTCGATCACCGAGTGGAAGCCCATCCACGGTGTGATCCCACCGATCGGCGAGGTCGAGTGGCACGAGGAATTCGACAAGTACAAGCAGATCCCCCAATACGAGATCGTCAACAAGGGCATGACCCTCGACGAGTTCAAGAACATCTTCTGGTGGGAATGGGGGCATCGTCTGCTGGGCCGCATGATCGGCGTGGTGTTCTTCGTGCCCTTCGTCCTGCTGTGGATGACGGGGCGCATCGAGCGGCCGCTGATCCCGCGCCTGCTCGGTCTCTTCGCGCTCGGAGGCCTGCAGGGCGGCATCGGCTGGTGGATGGTGACGAGCGGCCTTGCTGACCGCATCAGTGTCAGCCAGTACCGGCTGGCGATCCATTTGACGATTGCCTGCCTGATCTTGGCGGTCGCGGTCTGGATCAGCCGTGGACTCGTTCCGGACAAGGGCGAGGACCGCGCAGCGTCCGTGCCGCTCAAGGGCATGGCGAGCTTCATCGTCGCCATCGTGATGGTGCAGATCTTCCTCGGCGGCCTGGTGGCCGGCCTCAAGGCGGGCATGACCTACAACACCTGGCCGCTCATGGACGGCAGCTTCATTCCGACCGGGGTCTACGACTATGACCCGGCCTGGCTCAGCGTGTTCGAGGACGTGATGACGGTCCAGTTCGACCACCGAATCGTCGCCTATCTTCTCGTCATCGCCGCCCTGGTCCATGCCTTCCAGGCCTGGAAGCTGGTTCCCGGCTCGCATGCGGCCCGACGGGCCCGGCATCTCGCGGTACTGGTCCTGGCCCAGGCTGGCATCGGCATTGCCACGCTCATCGCCGTCGTGCCGCTCGACCTCGCCCTGCTGCACCAGTTCGGCGCGGCGGTCGTGCTCTGGGCCGCGGTATCGCATCGGCGGGCGCTCAACCCGCCGACGCCGGTGACCGCCTGATCGCTCGGGCGGCCACCACGGGTCGGGATCAGCCTTCCAGCGGCGCGACGTAGACGTCGCGGGGCAGGCGGCTGACGATGCGCGGGCCATCCGCCTCGAGGATGACGATCTCCTCCAGGCGGATGCCGAACTTGCCGGGCAGATAGATGCCCGGCTCGATCGAGAACACCATGCCTTCCTCGAGGATGGTCTCGCTGGTCGAGGTCAGGTAGGGCGGCTCATGCCCCTCCAGCCCCAGTCCGTGACCCGTGCGATGGGTGAAGTAGGGGCCATAGCCGGCCGCCGTGATGACGCCGCGCGCTGCCGCGTCGACATCCTTGGCCGCCACGCCGGGCTTGGCCGCGGCGCAGGCCGCCTGTACGGCCGCCTCGACGACCGCATGGACCTTCCGATATTCCTCGCTCGGTGTCCCGACATAAGCCATGCGCGTCAGGTCGCTGGAGAAGGCGCCCGAACGCGCGCCGATATCGATGACGATCGCGTCGCCTTCCGCCACGGGCTGGTCGCCGGTCGCATAGTGCGGAAAGGCGCCATTGCCACCGGCGCCGACGATCGCGAACAGGGTCGTCGCGCCGGCCTCTTCAAACACGCCACGCACCGCGTCGGCAATCTCCCGCTCGGTGACGCCGGGGCGAATGGCTGCGAAGGCCGCCTCCATCGCGCGGTCGTCGATCTCGGCGTTGCGCAGGATCTCAGCCTTCTCGGCCTCGTCCTTCGAGAGACGCATGCGGCCGACGCTCTCGGCCGCGAAGGCCGCCTTCGGCGATCCCATCGCCTCGATGACGAGCAACGCGAAATCGGCACGCATCGTCTCGTCGACCTGGACGAGCTGGGTGTCCTTGTCGATGCCGAGCGACTTGAGGAGCTCGGCGAGTGCAGCCTGGGGCCCGGTGGCATCAGACCAAGTGAAGAAGGGCAGGTCGGTCTGGCGACGCATCTCGTCGGCATTCAGTTCCGGCATCAGCACGGCGGCGCCGGTCGGCGTCGCGATCAGCAGGCAAGGGCGTTCGTCGGCATGGGGATGCACGTCGGCGATGTAGGCCATGTGCGGGCCGGGTCCGAGCGCGACGGCATCGACGCCGTTCTGCCGGAGCATGGATTGAAGGGTCGCGAGCCGCGTCATGGAAGCCTCCTGTAGCAATTTCACTATTGGTAAAAACAAGCAACGAGGTGGTCAACCACGAAGCCGGCTCAGATGGCTTGCGGAGGCCGGATAATTGCTGCATTCCCAAGCCATTGCCGATCACGCTACAGGCTCGTCATGCGCGTCCTTCTGATCAAGCTCTCGTCGTTGGGCGATTTGGTGCACACCTATCCGGCGCTGACCGACGCGGCGCGGGCCGTGCCGGGTCTCGAAATCGATTGGGTCGCGGATGAGGCTTTCGCGCCTTTGGCGCGCCTTCACCCGGCCGTGCGCAACGTGATCGCCCTGCCGATCCGGCGGATGAAGAAGCAGCCGCGCGAGACGATGGCCGAGATGAAGGAGGCGGTCTCGGCGCTGCGTGGCGGCGGTTATGATCTTCTCATCGACGCGCAGGGCCTGATGAAGAGTGCGCTCGTCGGTGTGTTCTCGGGCGTCAAGCCGCGCCACGGATTTGCCCGTGGCAGCGCAAGGGAGAGCATGGCGACCTGGTTCTATCAGGTCGGGCATGAGATTCCCGAGACCGAGCACATGGTGACCCGCATCCGCAAGCTCTTCGCGGCGTCCCTGGGCTATCCGATGCCGGACACGGCGCCGGACGCCGGACTTGTGCCGGATCTGGCGAACCAGGGCATCCGGACGCGCTCGGGCGACGGCGTCGTCCTGATCCATGGAACGAGCTGGGCCACCAAGACCTGGACCGTGGAGGGGTGGCGCGGCGTCGCGGAGCGTTGCGGCGCAGCTGGTCTCAAGGCCAAGCTTTTCGCCCATGGCGCGACGGAGACCGAGCGGGCAGGCCGGATCGCTGAGGGGCTCGCCAATGTCGAGCGCGTTCCGGCGGGCGGTCTCGACAGCATCATCCCGGTGATCGCCAACGCGGCCGGAGTGGTCACGGTCGATACCGGCCTCGGCCACCTCGCGGCGGCCTTCGGCATCCCGACGATCGGCCTTTATGGCCCGACCAATCCAGGCTTGACCGGCCTCGTCGGCCCGGATGTCGAGGAGTTCGTGGCGACGCGCGACTGCGCGCCCTGCGAGAAGGCGACCTGCCGCATCAAGCCGGAATTTGGCGAAGGGCCGCCCTGTCTGGCCGATCAGACGCCAGAGCGGGTCTGGCAGGCGCTGGCCAGCCGGCTGCGACTTGCGTCAGGCGCCGCCCTCTGACCGATCCAGCTTCTCGGCTTCGAACAGCGCGCCCATGACGTGATAGAGCGTCGAGGCCGGCATGTGATCGACCAGCGGCGTGCCGTCGACGTCGAAGCGGTCGAGCCAGCCTCCCTCGTAGGATTCCGGCGCGAAGCTGATCAGGCTGGCGAGCAGGTGATCCGCCATCTTGGCCGCGTCGGGCTGCCCGGCCTGCGCCGCCGTGACAAGCGCCTTGACGCCTTCGGCGTGCGGCCAGGCGCGGTAACTCGGAATCATGACGCTGCCGTCTTCGGTCACCGCGTCGACGATCAGGCCCGTTTCCGCGTCGAGGCCATGCTCCAGTCCGAAGAACAGCAGCTTGTCGGTGACCGCTTCCGGCACGGAGCCGCCGAGCCGCCTGTATTCGCCGAGCAGCCAGACCCATTCGAACAGATGGCCGGGCTCGACCCGGTTCTTGCCGCGTGGGTTAAGAGGCTGCCAATCGAGGGTGAAATCCTCCAGCAACGCGCCGTTCTCGCGGTCGATGAAGCGTGCGAGGGCCAACTCGATCAGCGCGGTTGCCCGCGCGCGGTCGCGTTCGCGGCCCGTCGCCTCGTAGAGCGCCAGAACGGCCTCGACCAGATGCATGTGCGGGTTCTGACGCCGGGTCGGGTCATCGGTCGGCGCGGCGTCGAAATGGCCGCCATGCGGCGCGGCTAGCACCACGTCGATCTCGGCGAGGGTCTCGTCGGCAAGGCGGATCGCATGCGGATCGCCGGTCAGGCGGTGGCTCCAGGCGAGCGCGTAGATGATGAACGCATGCGCGTAGAGATCGCGGACACGGTTCGCAGGCTTGCCGTCGGGATCGATCGAGAAGATCCAGCCAGGATGCCCGTCGGCGCGATGATAGAGGCGCTCCACGTGGGCGAGGCAGGAGGCGACCTTGTCGTCGGCGCCGGCATGCCAGCCGGCGAGGCTGGCACGGGAATAGGTAGCGATCTGGCGGGCCTGCACCATCAGGCGTGAGGCGGGGAGCTCGATCGGCTGGCGGTCGAAGTCGAGCCGCTCGTGAAACAGGCCGCGGCGCTCGTCGAAGCCGTTGGTGATCCAGAGGGGCAGGGCGAGGTCCTGCGCCCAGGTTCTTGCAAACGCGAAGCTTTTCACGAGCGTGCTGCCGCGACGAGGGCGCTTGTCGAGCGGCCGGGGACGATATTGGCAAGCACCAGCCGGCCGCCATTAGCCTTGACGAAATCCGCTCCGACGACCTGGTCCTCGCGATAGTCGGCACCCTTGACGAGCACGTCGGGCTTCAGCGACTGGATCGCCTCGAGCGGCGTATCCTCGTCGAACAGGATGACCAGATCGACGGCGCGGAGCGCGCCCATCACGCGGGCGCGGGCCTGCTCGTCCTGAAGCGGGCGGGTCGGTCCCTTCAGGCGCTGCACCGAGGCGTCGGTGTTGAGGGCGACGACGAGACGGTCGCCTTCGCGCGCGGCCGCCTCGATCAGGGCGATATGGCCGGGATGCAGCAAGTCGAAGCAGCCATTGGTGAAGACGACGCGCGACCCGCGCGCCTGCCAGCGGGCGACGATCCTCGCCGCCTCCTCTCGCGAGACCAGAACGCCGGCGCGATCCTCGGCGTGGCTGGCCTGGTCGAGTGCCGCGACCAGCTCGGCGCGGGTGACGACCGCTGTGCCCAGCTTGCTGACGGCGATCGCGGCGGCCGTATTGGCGATGACGATGCTGGTCTCAAGCGACTGGCGGTTGGCGAGCGCCACGGCCAGCGCCGCGACGACCGTGTCGCCGGCGCCGGAGACGTCGAAGACTTCGCGCGCCTCTGCGGCCACATGGGTGATCTCGCCGTTCTGACGCCAGAGCGTCATGCCCTTCTCGGCGCGCGTCACGAGAACATCGCCGCCGAACTGGCGGCTCGCCTCGGCGGCGGCGCGGACGGTCTCGTCGTCATCGTTCCCGGCGATGCCGGTCGCCTCGAACAACTCCTTGCGGTTCGGGGTGACGAGTGTCGCGCCGCGATAGACCTCGAAGGTGCGGCGCTTCGGGTCGACGATCACCGGAATGCTGCGCGCTTTCGCCTCGGCGATCAGGGCGGCAATGACGGCATCGGACAGGACGCCCTTGGCGTAGTCGGAAAGCACGACGACATCGGCCTCGGCAATGGCCTGCTTGCCGGCCGTGATCAGCGCCGCTTCGGCTTCAGCACCAGGCGCGGCAGGGCTTTCAGCATCGATACGGACGATCTGCTGGCGGCCGCTCATCACGCGCGTCTTGGTGACGGTCGGGCGCGTCGCATCGACGACGAGCTTGTCGAGATCGACGCGCGGATAGGCGGCGAGCGCGCTGCGCAATTCACCGGCCTCGATGTCGGCGCCGACATAGCCAACCAGCGTGACATCGGCGCCGAGGCCCGCCACGTTGGCCGCCACGTTGGCCGCGCCGCCCGCGACGATGCGCACATTGCCGTGCAGCAGCACGGGAACCGGCGCTTCCGGCGAAATCCGGCTGACCGAGCCCGTGATGTAGCGGTCGACCATCAGGTCGCCGATCACCGCGACGCGTCCGGAGTGCAGTTCGTCGAGCATGAGAGTTCCTATGTCGGCCGGTTGGCAGCGCTCGCCTGTAGGAGCACCCCCGCGACGAAGTCGTCAAGATCCCCACCTGGGAAGCGATGGCCGGCGACACCCGCGTCGGCAGCGGCGGCCATGTCGCTCGGCAGGTCGCCGATCATGAACGAGTGAGCGGCATCGATGGGCAGTTGTCGCAGCGCGCGCCGGATCATGCCCGGCCCCGGCTTCCGGTCGGGGTGGTCGACCCGGTAGCGAGGGACCGAGCCCTCGGCATGGTAAGGACAGCTGTAGAAGGCATCGATCCGCGCGCCCGAGCGTCTGAGTTCGCGCTGCATATGGGCATGGAACCGCGCCACGTCATCCTCCCCATAGTAGCCGCGCGCCACGCCGGATTGGTTGGTGACGACGACGACGAGATAACCCGCTTCGTTGAGGCGACGGATGGCGGCCTGCGCGCCGGGGACGAATTCGAGGTCCTCCGGCCTGTAGGTATAGCCATGGTCGATGTTGATGACGCCGTCGCGATCAAGGAACGCGGCTGGACGCAGCTCGAGGCTCAAAGCGCGATGCCCTTGGCGAGATAGTCGCCGACATAGCTGCCGATGCCGTCCTCGAGCGAGCGGAAATCGGCGTTGTAGCCGGCCCGGCGCAGTTTCGAGACGTCGGCCTCGGTGAAGTACTGGTAGGCGTTGCGGATCCGTTCGGGCATGTCGACATAGTCGATCCGCGCCTCCTGGCCGGCGGCGGCGAAGACGGCCCGGGCGAGATCGGCGAAGCTGCGCGCCTTGCCGGTGCCGACATTGAAGATGCCGCTGACGCCGGGGCTCGCGATCAGCCAGCGCATGACGTCGACGCAATCGGCGACATGGACGAAATCGCGCAGCTGTCCGCCATCCTCGTAGTTCGGGTCGTGCGAGCGGAAGAGCGTCACCGCCTCGCCGGCGGCGGCGGTCGGGTAGATCTTGTGGATCACCGAGCGCATGTCGTCCTTGTGCGCTTCGAACGGCCCGTAGACGTTGAAGAACTTGAGTCCGGCCCATTGCGGCGGTGTCGCGCGCCCGGCGCGCACGTCGGCGATGATGCGACGGTCGACGGCGAGCTTGCTCCAGCCATAGGCGTTGAGCGGGCGGAGGCTCGCGAGGTGATCCGGATCCTCGCTGTCGACGAAACCGTCCTTGCCGTCGCCATAGGTCGCGGCCGAGGACGCATAGATGAGACGGATCTCGCGCGCCGTCGACAGGGCAAAGAGATCGAGCGTCGCGCGGATGTTGCGCTCGACGATCAGGTCGACGTCCTGCTCGGTCGTGGCCGAGATCGCGCCCATGTGGACGATCGCTTCGACGCGGCGATGATTCTGCTCGAGCCAGCCGAGCGTCGCCTCGGGACGGATGACGTCGTCGAGCAGCACATCGGCGAGATTGAGCCATTTGCGGCCGGTGCCGAACCAGTCGGCGACGACCACGCGCCAGCCGTCGGCGGCGAGCGCCCGCGCCATGTTGGAGCCGATGAAGCCGGCGCCGCCGGTCACCAGGATCGTGTCGCGGCCGTCTCTGCCCAATACGCTCATCCGTGCTTCCTCGATGCCGCGTCGGCGCGGCCCTGAACAGCTCTGCGCGATCTCGCGCTTTGGTCGGTTGGATAGCCCAAGTCAGGAGCTGATGAAACCGTCCGCGCGGAAGCGGCGATCAGCCGGCCTCGGCTCGTGCCACGGCCATGACGCGCTCGACGGCGCCGAAGACGCGCTGCGCGTCGATGCCTTCGAGGCAGGCGAGTGTGCCGAGCGGGCATTCGCGCTTGAAGCAGGGACGGCAGGAGAGCTCGATCGAGACGATCTCGGCGTTCGGCGCGGTCGGTGGCGTCATCTTCTCGGAGCTTGACCCGTAGACGACGACGAGCGGTCGGTCGAGCGCGCCAGCGACATGCATCAGGCCCGAATCGTTGGAGACGACGGCGGCACAGGCGGCGAGCAGCGCCGCAGCCTCGATCAGGCTCGTCCGGCCCGAGATATCCTCGACCGGCACGCCGGCCTGCCGGGCGATCTCGGCGGAGATCGCCTTGTCCTTGGGGCCGCCGAAAAGGCGGACGGCATAGCCGGCCTCGGACGCCAGGCGGGCAAGGGCCGCGAATTTGGCAGCGGGCCATTGCTTCGCGGGACCATACTCGGCGCCCGGGCAGAGGCCGAGGACGGGGCGGTCAGTCGCAAGCCCGAACTTCGCCGCCAGCGCGCCGAGATCGAGGTTCGGCTTCTGCAGTAGCGGCCGCGGCGAGGCGGGCGGCGCTCCCGCCGGACCGGCAAGTGCCACGAAGCGATCGATGGTGCGCGCCGTCTTGCGATCGCTGTCGGGGCGTGCGTCGCTGAGCAGGATGCTACGACCCTCGGCCGCGTAGCCGATGCGCTCGGGAATGCGCGCTGCGAACGAGGGAAGGGCCGCCTTGAAGGCGCGCGGCAGGATGATCGCGGTGCCATAGCCGGCGGATTTCAACGAACGTCCGACCTTCCAACGGCCGGAAAGGCCGAATTCGCCATGGCCGAAGCCGAGAGGGATGGTGTTGCGGACGCCTTCGATCAGGCTGGCGATCGGCAGCGAGGCCGGCGGCGCCAGCACGTCGACCGGCCTGTCCGGCCAGCGCCGGCGCAGCGCGGCGACCAGGCTTGCGGCCATGACCATGTCGCCCACCCAGGAGGGGCCGACGAGGAGAATGGGCGAGGTTGGATCGGTGGTGCGCATGTGGTGGCTCGGGGCCTTCATGGCCCCGGGCCTGACGGCCGTCAAGCAACATCAGCCGCGAGGCTCGGTGACGGGGAACTCCTGCGGCGCGTTGCCGGGAAGTTCCTGCGGCACCGGCTGGATATCGGGCGGACCCGGTGGTTGTTGCGGCGGCGGTTGCGGATCATGCACCGGGGGCGCCGGCCTCGGCGGATTTGGATCCGGGACGTCCGGGTTGCCCGGCAGCTCCTGCGGCGGAACGGGAGGAACATCCGGTGGCGCGGGCGGCTGATCGGGCCGGGGCTGCGGATCGTGGACGGGTGGCGGTGCAGGCTCGGGCGGCCTGGGGCTCGGCGGCTGGCCAGGATCGGGCACGTCGGGGCCGGGGGTGGGAGACGATGCTTCCGGTTGGGGCATGGGAACTCCTTTCACCGATCCAACGGGATGCGGCTGAAAGGAGTTCCGGCTTCAGGTGCCGTGGGACGTATTCGGTTCGGCCGGGCCTTCCGGAGGATCGTCCGCGATGTGGCGTCCTCCGAAAAGCAGTCGTTGGTAGACGAGCCCGATGCCGATCAGCACGGCGCCGAGGCCCATGAAGGACAGCGCGCGCCACACGCCTTCGAGGTTCGACATATCGAGCAGGAATACCTTGAGGACGGTGACGACGATCAGCAATGCCGAAGCGAGCCGCGCGGCGCGCTGCCGGAAGACGATGCCGAAGGCGAGCAGCAGGATGCCGAGCACCAGCCAGGCCGCCGAATAGGCATAGGATTCGGCCGAACCCACGGGATCCCAGGAGAGATCGGGGGAGGTGGCGAACAGGAAGCGGATTTCCAGCGTCACCGCGGCGAAGGCGAGGGCCAGCGCCACGGCCCCGGTCACCGGTTGCATCCAGCGCGGTCGGCTGACCGGCATTATCCACGCGACCAGTCCACCCAGCACTGCCGGGAGGCCATAGGCGAGGATGATCTCGTTGAAGATCGGGCCACCGGAGACCGCGTCGCCGGTGAAGAGCGGGTTGGCGACAATGCCGAGCCCGATCACGGCGTTGGCGAGGCCGATGAGGCGAGCCAGCATCCCGCCGATCCGGAACACCGGGCTCGGGCGGCTCCGCGCCAGCCGGGTGAGCCCGAGCGCGAAGGCGAAAGCGGCGGCCGTCGTCAGCCCCTGTTCGCTGAGCGCAGTCGCCGGCATCAGCAGGTCGCCGCCGAAGACGATCGCGCGGATCTCGAAGACGACGAGCAGCGCCGTCAGGATCACGGCCAGCGCCTCCGCCGCGTAGACCGCCCGATCGACCCGAACGCGGCGCAGCAGCACCGACGCCAGCGCGAATGCGGCGGCGGGGATGCCGTAGCCGAGCAGGATGGAGAGATAGACGCCGGAACCGGTCCGCACGCCGAAGATGTACGGATCCCACGCGATGCGGCCGAGCACCAGCAGCGCGAGCACAGTGACGGCATAGCGCAGGACGGCGATGGGCCGCCGGATCTGCACCCAGGCCGCGCCGAGGCCGGCGAGCGCCAGCGCCGTCGTCAGCATGCCGCCCTCCAGCGCCATGGTGAGGGCGCAGGCCACGGAGGCGACGGCTCCGGCGGCGAAGACACCGGTCGGGATCGTGTCGAGCACGGAGCCCGGCCGTTCGCGCTTTGCATAGCGCTCGGTGAGGAAGGCATAGAGGGCGGCCAAGGCTACGGCGATGGCCGCGAAGCCGAGATTCGAGACGAAGCCGGCAATCCGCAGATAGGCGACGATCAGCGTGGCCACCGGACCGGCCGACGCGGCCGCGGCATGCGCCGTGACGGTGAAGGGACCGGGCTCCGAACGCGATTCCAGTCGGCTGAGCGCCGTCGCGATCAGCGCCGCCACGCCGAGCAGCGCCGCGCTGCCGAAGGTCCGCACCGCGTCGGGTGTCGGAAAATAGGTCGCGAACGCGGTAGTCACATAGGTTGTCGGTTCCAACGCCGCCTGTTGCGCCGCCGGCCAGAAGAACAGCAGCACGACCAGTTCGATCGCGGCAATCGGGGCCGCGAGCGCCACGGCGTCATAGCGCCGGGCGAGCAGAAGCAGGACCGCGCCACCGGCCAGCGCCGCCGCGATGCTGGTCGCCGCATAGCCTTCCGCGAGTGTCCCCAGCACGAAGAGCGCGGCGAGGCCGGCCAGAACCACCACGGCGAAGCCGTCCGGGCGATCGCTCTGTTCCCCACGCTGGACGTCGACCACCAGGAAGAGCGCCGCGAGGATCAGGATGACGATGGCATAGAGGCCGTTCTCGATCGGGCCGGTGTCGGTCGGCAGCATCACGATGCCCCAGAGGATCGCCGCGACGCTGGCGGCAATCGCCAGCCATCGCCAGAGGCGCAGCCGGGCAAGCGCATAGGAGAAGCCCGTCACGACGACGAGGTAGAGCATTAGCGCCGACATGTTGGGCGCGTTCGATTCGATGAGCAGCGGCGTCGCATAGGCACCGACCATGCCGAGGCCGGCGAGCCAGGCACCGTGCAGTCCGGCGGCAACCATGGTCGCCATGCCGATGAGCGCCAGCAGCACGAAGGCGGCCGTCGAGCCGATCATGCCGAACAGGGCATAGGCGGCGTAGACCGTTGCGAACAATCCGACCGTGCCCGCGGCGGTGAGGATGCCGGGGATGTTGGCGGACGGGATTCGCGAGAAGGCGGTGACGCGGTCCGAGCGGCGCAGCCATTCGCCGGCGCCGAGCAACCCGAGGGAGAACAGGGCGCCGAGGGCGATACGAACGCCAGGACCGAGCAATCCCGCCTCGATCGAGAAGCGGACGAGGAAGATCGCCCCGAGCGCCAGCGCCAGGCCGCCGACCCAGACGGCCCAGCGGGCGCCCAGTCGCTGCTCGAGAGATTCGCGCGGGCGAGCCGGCTGCGGCGGCGGAATGACCATCGCTTCCGGCTCTGGAGGCTGGGCCGCTTCTTCCGGCGGCTCGGACAGGAAGATTTCCGGCGGCGCTACGGATTCTGGTATCGCCGGCTCGGCGTCGATCTCGGGCTCTTCAACCGCGACCGCGGCCGAATCGACCTGCGGGGCAGCAACGGCGCGCAGGGAACGCAGCTCCAGCGCGTGCAGGCGTGACTCGAGTCCCCGGATGCGCCGCCGCGCGCCGAGCACCATGATGAAGGCCGAAATCGCCATGATGGGCAGGGCGATGAGGGCGAGAATCCCGAATGCGATCAATCCGTCCATGCGACTCTGTTAACACGTGCATGAGTTGTGCGCTGTGATGGAATTCGCATCGGGACGGCCGTAGACCCACGCCCGTCCCGCCCTGGGACGTCTCGCGCAGTTGCCGCAGCGCCGACTTCGCTATATCCCGCAGCGCTTGAGCAGAACATCAACGGGACGGTGAACGCGTGAGCAGAGCCGAAGCGACGGCAGGCGGGGCAGGGACGATCTGGACGCGCCTCGCGGCGACGATCGAGAACGTGGTCGACCGAATCTCGAGGTCTTCGGCCGCCAGCCTTGCGCTGATCGCCGTCGTGGCGCTCCTTTCCTTCGCGCCGGGTCTTTCGACCTTGCCTCCGGTCGATCGTGACGAGCCGCGCTTCGCGCAGGCGACGCACCAGATGGTCGAGACCGGCAACTATCTCGATATCCGCCTCCAGGAAGAGACGCGCTACAAGAAGCCGATCGGCATCTACTGGCTGCAGTCGCTCGGCGTCTGGCTCACCGGCACGGGCCCGGACGCCCCGATCGGCGTCTACCGCCTGCCGTCGATCCTCGGCGCCATTCTGGCGGCCTGTCTGACCTGGTGGGTGGCGATTGCCTTCGGCCGGCCGCGCGTCGCGCTGCTGTCGGGGCTGTTGATGGCGGCGGCGCTGCTGCTCGGCATCGAGGCGCGCCTCGCCAAGACGGATGCCATGCTGCTCGCCACGATCCTCGCTGCGCATGGTGCGCTGGCGCGGGCCTGGCTATCCACATCGACGGAACGCGAAACCCGGCTCGCCGTGATCTTCTGGACGGCGCTCGGCGCCTCGATCCTGATCAAGGGGCCGCTCGGTCTCGCCGTCATTGCCTGCCCGATGATCCTGCTCTCCGTCATCGGCGGATCTTTCGGCTGGCTCCGGCGGCTGGCGCCGTTGCCCGGCGTGATCTGGATGCTGTTGATCGTGGCGCCCTGGTTCGTCGCCATCGGTATCGCCAGCAAGGGCGCCTTCTTCGAGGAGGCCGTCGGCAGGGATCTGATCGGCAAGGTGGTGAGCGTGCAGGAATCGCACGGCGCGCCGCCCGGGGCCTATTTCCTGCTGCTGTTCTTCACCTTCTGGCCGGCAGCCGCCTATCTGAGCACCGGCATTTCCTGGATCATGGACCGGCTGAAGCAGCCGGTGAACCTCTATGCCTTCGTTTCGGTCGTGCCGTTCTGGCTGATCGTCGAGGCGACGCCGACCAAGCTGCCGCATTACGTGCTGCCGCTCTATCCGCTGCTCGCCATCGCGGCCGCCGCAGCGCTCGATGGCGGCGGCATCCGCCGGGATGGCTGGTTCGCGCGCTTCGCCGCCTCCGGCGCGGCGCTGATGCCGGCCGCGCTCGCGGTCGCTGCCGTCGTCATAGCGATCCTGCTCGGTGAAAGCCCATCGATCGTCGGCGTGCTCATCCTGATCGCCGCGGCGGTGGTCGGTGTGGTCTCGGGCCAGCTCTTCATCCATTCGCCGATCGCCAGCGCCGTCGTCGCGA
>JAEWAD010000350.1 GCA_023391905.1 Pseudomonadota bacterium
CTCCCTCAGGGAGAGGTGAAGGTCCTGCGGAGCCCGCCTATACCCAGCCGAGCAGCTCGCGACGGACCAGGTGCTCGAGCAGCGCCATGCCTTCCGGGCTGTCGTTCAGGCAGGGGAGGGCGGCGAAATGCTCGCCGCCATTGTGCTTGAAGATCTCGGCATTCTCGCCGGCGATCTCCTCCAGCGTCTCGACGCAATCGGCCGAGAAGCCGGGCATCACGGCGGCGATGCGCTTGACGCCGCTCTTCGCCAGCGCCTCGACCGTCTTGTCGGTGTAGGGCTGCAGCCATTCCGCCTTGCCGAAGCGCGACTGGAACGTCGTGCGCAGCTTCTCCTCGGGCCAGCCGAGCTGCTCGCGCAGCAGGCGCGTCGTCTTCAGGCAGTGACAGTGATACGGGTCGCCCAGCTCCAGATTGCGCTTGGGCAGGCCGTGATAGGAGGCGAGCACGACCTCCGGCTCGAAATCCAGCGACGCGATCGAGCGCTCGACCGAGGTGGCGAGCGCGGCGATGTAGACGGGGTCGTCGTGATAGGCCGGCAGCGTGCGCACGGCCGGCTGCCAGCGCATCGTCTTCAGCTTGTCGAAGGCCTTGTCGTTCGCCGTCGCCGTCGTCGTCGCCGAATATTGCGGATAGAGCGGCGCCAGCAGGATGCGGTCGCAGCCGGCCCGCTTCAGGCCGTCGATCTTCTCGGCGATCGAGGGCGTGCCGTAGCGCATCGCCCAGTCGATGATGATCTTGCCATTGCCGGCGAAGGCGGCGGACAGCTTGTCCGACTGCGAGCGGGTGATCGTGCGGAGCGGCGATTCGTTGCGCTCCTGGTTCCAGATCGTCGCGTAGTTCTTGCCGGACTTCGACGGCCGCGTCGTCAGGATGACGCCGTTCAGGAGCGGCCACCAGATCAGCTTCGGCACCTCGATGACGCGCGGATCCGACAGGAATTCCTTCAGATAGCGCCGCATCGACCAATAGTCGGTCGCGTCCGGCGTTCCGAGATTGATCAGGAGGACGCCGACGCGGCCATCCGCCACCGACGGGTGGTCGGCGGGCTTGGACGGGGCGACGGAAGCGGGGGAGGCAGTCTGCTGGCTGGTCATCGTGCCGGAACTTAGCCGTTCGACGCCGCGTCGCGAAGGGGCCGGGTGCAATTTCATCCGTCGCGCGTTGTCGCAGCGCCGGAAGCGCCCGTGGAGCACAAGCGGCGTTGGCTCGCTGCAACAATTCGGCGTTATGCTGGCGCATCGAATTCAGCACGGGGATCGCACGCATGATCGGACGCAGTCACGGCCTTGGGCGCCGCTTCGGTTTGGGCCTCGCGCTGATCGCGCTTCTCGTCGGGCCGGCGCTGGCCGAGCCGGTGACGATCACCTTCGTCCAGACCAACGACATCGACCGGATGGAGGAATTGGACGGACGCGGCGGCTTCGCGCGCCTCGCGGCGGTGGTCGCCGCCGAGCGGGCGAAGGGGCCGACGGTCTTCGTCCATTCCGGCGACACGATCTCGCCGTCGCTGCTCTCCGGCATCGACAAGGGCGTGCACATCATCGACATCCTGAACCGGATGAAGGTCGACGTGATGACGCCCGGCAACCACGAGTTCGACTTCGGCCCGGACGTCTTCCACGCCCGCATCGGCGAGGCGACGTTCCCGGTCGTGACCTCGAACATCCGCGAGCCCGACGGCAGCCAGCCGAAGAACACGGTCGACGACAAGATCGTCGAGATCGACGGCATCCGGATCGGCTTCTACGGCCTGACCACCGAGGATACCCGCGTCGTCGCCTCGCCCGGCGACACCCTGTTCAAGCCGTCGATCGAGACGGCGCGGGCGAAGGGCGAGGCGCTGCGCGCCGCCGGCGCCGATCTCGTCGTGGCGGTGGTGCACACGCCGCTCGCCGTCGACATGATGCTGGTGCGCGACCGCGCCGCCGATCTCGTCTTCTCCGGCCATGACGAGCACCTGCTCACCTATTTCGACGGCCGCACGGTGCTGACGGAATCCGGCGCGCAGGCCGAGGACATCGTCGTCACCCGCGTCACCGTCGACAAGGAGGCGAAGGACGGCAAGACCACCGTCGCCTGGCGGCCGCATTTCGAGATCATCGACAGCGCCACCGTCACGCCCGATCCCGAGATCGCCGGCGTGGTGAAATCCTACCAGGACAAGCTCGACGCCGAGCTCAAGATCGAGATCGGCAAGACCGAGACGCCGCTCGACAGCCGTCGCGCCACGGTGCGCGGCGAGGAGGCGGCGATCGGCAACCTGATCGCCGATACGATGCGCGCCGCCGTCGACGCCGAAGTGGCGCTGGTGAATGGCGGCAGCATCCGCGCCGACCGCGAATACCCCGCCGGCGCCACGCTGACGCGCGCCGACATGTTCGCGGAGATGCCGTTCGGCAACAAGACGGTGAAGCTCGTCGTCACCGGCGCGGCGCTCAAGGCGGCGCTGGAAAGCGGCTTCAGCCTCGTCTCTGCCGCCGCCGGGCGCTTCCCGCAGGTCTCCGGCATGGTGGTCGAGGTCGATCTCGCCAAGCTTCCGGGCACGCGCGTCCGCAGCGTGCTGGTGAACGGCGCGCCGCTCGATCCCGAGCGCAAATACACGCTGGCGACCACGGACTATGTCGCCGGCGGCGGCGACGGCTACCTGGCGTTCAAGGACGCCGCCCGGCTGATCAGCCCGGTCGATGCGCGCCTCGTCGCGAGCGACGTCATCGACTACGTCACGTCGGCGAAGACGATCGCGCCGAAGGTCGAGGGCCGCATCCTCTTCAACTAGGCCCTGCCGGCGAACGCCGGGCCTCAGAGGCCCTTGGCCTGCTGGTTGAAGCCGAAGCTGTCGAAGGAGAATTCCGCGACCCGGTACCATTGGTAGATCTGGTCGCGGAACGCCTTCCACGGTTCGTAGATGGTCCGGAAGTCGGGATGGCTGACGGAGAGGTCGGCATAGAGCTCGAAGGTCGCCTTGTAGGCCGCCTCGAGCAGGTCGTTCGGAAACGGCCGCAACAGCGTGCCCTTGGAAATGAGCCGGCGGATGGCGGCGTTGTTGGCGATGTCCGTTCGCGCCAGCATGACGTCGTTGACCTGCGCGGCGGCGGCCTTCAGCACCGCCTGGTAGCCCGCGGGAAGCGCCTGGAAGGCGTCGCGGTTGGTGAACAGGTGGATCGAGGCGCCGCCGTCCCACCAGCCGGGGTAATAGTAATAGGGCGCGACCTTGTAGAAGCCGAGCGGTTCGTCCGCCGCCGGGCCGGCGAACTCGGCCGCGTCGATCGCGCCGACCTCGAGCGCGTCATAGGCGGCCTCGCCCGAAAGGCTGAGCGGCTCGACGCCGAGACGCTCCATCACCGAGGCGCCGAGGCCGGCGATGCGCATCTTCATGCCGGCGATCTCGGTGACGCTGCGGATCTCCTTGCGGAACCAGCCGCCCATCTGGGCGCCGGTGTTGCCGGCGATGAAGGCGTTCAGGCCGAGTCCGGCATAGAAATTGTCGAGCAGGTGCTGGCCGCCACCCTCGATGATCCAGGCGTTCTGCATGCGCGCGTTCAGGCCGAAGGGCAGGGCGCTGCCGAAGGCGAAGGCGGGATTCTCGGCGACGTGGTAGTAGGCGCTGGTATGGCAGGCCTCGATGCTGCCGGAGCGCACGGCCTCGAGCGTCTGGGTCGGCGCGAACGCCTTGCCTTCGGCCGGCTGGACCTCGATCTGGAACTGGCCATCGGTGAGCCCGGCCACGATCAGCGCCAGCGTCTCGGCGCCGCTATAGAGGGGGCCGACGCTGCGGGGAAAGTCGGATTGCATCCGCCATTTGACGACCGGCCGCTCGCCGGCCCCGGCGCGCGCCGGGCCGGGGGTGGCAAGCGTCGTCCCGGCCAGCACCGCGCCCGAGCCGATGCCGGCCGTCCTGATGAAGCCGCGCCGATCCAGATGATCCGCACTCATGGAAATGAACCCTGCCTGTCCCTGAACTGTCCGGCATGACCAATCCCGGGAGCGCCGGTGCTGTCAATGCCGTTTCCACGATCCGGCGCGACAAAGGGACGTAGCGTCCTGAATGCCTTAGCGCCGGTCGGGTCGCCGCGGCGCGATCGCCGGAAACACCGTGACCGCGGCGGTCGCGGCCGGTATTCTGCCATCTTCGGGTGCGACAGAACCGGCGCGCCAACAGCCTGCGATCTGGACCATGACCCAACCCACATC
>JAEWAD010000377.1 GCA_023391905.1 Pseudomonadota bacterium
CGTCATGCCCGGCGCTGTGACGTTGCGCACGCTGCGAACCGTCGAGGTGACGAGATCGGATGGCGGCGGGGCGACGGCCCGTGGCGTCTCGGACGCCCGCGGCGGCGGCGCCTCGGGCGGACGAGCGACCGGCGACGCCTCGCCGGGCGACCCATCGCCGGTCCCGTCACCGGGTTCCGGCGCCAGCCGCGCCTGCTCGGGCTTCGGACCGTTCATCATCTCGATGAACTCCGGCCGATCCAGCCCACCGAACCGCGAAACCACGAAGAAGGCCACGACGGCCACGCCGAAGACACCCAGAATGGTGGTCCCCGTCCTCACTGGCTCGCCCAGATGATCCGGGCGATCCAGTCGATCTCGCGCATGGCGATCTCGCGGTTCGGATGCTCCGGATTGAGCGACAGCAGCTCGACGGTGCGCGCCGTCTTGCGCGCCAGAACCTTGGCCATCACCTCCCCGTCCCGCGTGCGGACAACGACGCGGTCGCCGCGCCGGCAGACCTCGCTCGGCGAGACGATGACGATGTCGCCGTCGCGATAGAGCGGCATCATGGATTCGCCCGAGACCTGCAGCGCGTAGACACCCTCGGTCGAGCGGGTCTCGGGAATGGCCACCTCGTCCCAGCCCTGTCCGACGGGAAAACCGCCATCGTCGAAGAAACCGCCTGCGCCCGCCTGCGCGAAGCCGAGCAGCGGAACATGGCGGAACGGGCCGGATTGTGCGGGCGGCGTCACGCGCGTCACCGTCACTTCGAGGAACGCATCGAGCCGCTCGCCCGTCGCCTCGAGGATCTTGGCGATGCTCTCCGTCGACGGCCAGCGCGGCCGCCCGTCGCCGGCATGACGCTTCGATCGGTTGAACGTCGTCGGGTCGAGGCCCGCCTTGCGGGCGAGGCCGGAGGCGGACAGGTCATGGCGAGCCGCCAGGCGGTCGATCGCTGCCCAGATCCGCGCGTGCGACAACATGGCGGAGCCTCCACCTGCACGGGGCGCGCCGTCGGCCGGACCGCCCGTTCGTGCATCCGGCCAAAGCCGGAAACAGGAATAAATCCCTTTCCTCAAGCTTTATCCCCGGATCCGCCCCGTGTCCAGCCGCAACACCGGCATTTTGCCGCTGACCGCCGGCCGCCCCTTGTTCGGCGACAGCGCCGCCACTAGGTTCCGCGCAACCGTCAAGGATTCATCATGACCGTCATTTTCAAGATCGCCCCGGACACGCTCTGGCGCGAAGCGCTCGACGCGGGCCGCTTCACCGGCGCGCCGATCGACATCGCCGATGGCTACATCCATTTCTCGGCCGCCGACCAGGTCCGCGAGACCGCCGAACGCTATTTCGGCGGCCAGTCCAACCTCGTGCTCGTCGCGGTCGACGGTGACAAGCTGGGCGACGGCCTGAAATGGGAGCCGTCGCGCGGCGGCGCGCTCTTCCCGCATCTCTACGGCCCGCTCGATCTCTCCGCCGTGATCTGGACCAAGGCGCTCCCGGTCGGCAATGATGGCCACCACGTCTTTCCGGAGCTCGCCGCATGAGCGTCTTCCGCAACCTCGTCCGACCGCTCCTGTTCCAGATTGATCCCGAGGCCGCGCATGGCCTCTCGATCAAGGTGTTGTCGTCGGGGCTGCACCCCTCGGTCCGGCCGGACCGAGACCCGAGACTGGCGCGCAAGCTGTTCGGCCTCGACTTCGCCAATCCGCTCGGCATCGCCGCCGGGCTCGACAAGAATGCCGAGGTGACGGATGCGCTGCTGGCGCTCGGCTTCGGCTTCGTCGAGGTGGGCACCGTCACGCCGCTGGCGCAGCCCGGCAATCCGAAGCCGCGCATGTTCCGCCTCGTCGCCGACCACGGCGTGATCAACCGGCTCGGCTTCAACAATGAGGGCCACGCGGCGGCCCGGCGCCGGCTCGAGGCGCGCCGCGCCAAGGGCGGCATCGTCGGCGTCAACATCGGCGCCAACAAGGACGCGACCGACCGCGTCGCCGACTATGTCGCCGGCATCGAGGCCTTCTCCGACCTCGCCTCCTATTTCACCGTCAACGTCTCCTCGCCCAACACGCCGGGCCTGCGCGACCTGCAGGCGAAGGGCGCGCTCGACGAGCTGCTGGAGCGCGTGCTCGAAGCGCGCGACCGGCAGGCGCGGCGCGTGCCGGTGCTGCTGAAGATCGCGCCCGACATGGCCGAAGCCGGGCTCGCCGATGTCGCCGAAGTGGCGCTGGCGCGCAGGATCGACGGCGTCATCGTCTCGAACACCACCATCAGCCGGCCGAAGCTCGTCGACGCGGCGACGGCGAAGGAAACCGGTGGCCTGTCCGGCCGGCCGCTCTTCCGCCTCTCGACCATCCAGCTCGCCCGCTTCCGCAAGCTGGTCGGTCCCGACCTGCCGCTGATCGGCGTCGGCGGCATCGAATCCGCCGAGACCGCCTTCGCCAAGATCGCGGCCGGCGCCGACCTCGTGCAGATGTATTCCGGCTTCGTCTATGGCGGCCCCGGCCTGCCGGCGGCGATGCTCGCGGGCCTGTCGCGCATCCTGGACCGCCGCGGCCTGCCCTCGATCGCCGACGCCGTCGGCATCGAGACGGAGAAGTGGGCGGCGGAAACGCCCTAGGCGAACGCCGCCTGCGTGCGGGCGCGGCAACGCCAGGCGAGCGTGAAGCCGCGCGCCGACAGGAAGACGAGCATGGCGAGCCAGAGGCCGTGCGCACCCCAGAGCGGTTCGGCCACGGCCCAGACGGCGAGATAGAGCACGAGCGACAGCAGCATCATGTTGCGCATGTCCTCCGACCAGGTAGCGCCGATGAAGACGCCGTCCATCTCGAAGGCGAGCACGCCGGCGATCGGTGTCAGCGCGGTCCAGGCGAGATAGTGCCGCGCCGTGTCGCGCACGGCCTGGTTCACCGTCATCCAGTCGATCAGATAGGGGCCGCCAAACCAGAAGCAGGCGGCGGCGATCAGCGCCAGCACATAGCCCCAGCCGAGCGTCAATTTCAGCGAGCGGACGAAGGCCGGGCGGTAGCGCGCGCCGATGGCACGACCTGCATATTGCTCGGCAGCCGCCGCGAAGCCGTCGAGGAAATAGCCGCCGACCAGGAAGAAGTTCATCAAGACGGCATTGGCCGCGAGCACCACGTCGCCCATCTTGGCGCCACGCGAGGCGAAGAAGCCGAACGCGAACAGCAGCGTGAACGAGCGGATCATGATGTCGCGATTGACGGCGATCATGCGCATGACCTGGGTGCGGTCGAGAATGCGCGCCATGGACGGGCGATGCTTCCGGTCGAGGCGGGAGACCACCAGCGCCAGGCCGAGTATGGCGGTCACGGCCTCGCCGATCGTCGTTCCCAGCGCCGAGCCGGCGATGCCCCAGCCGAGGCCGAGCACGAACAGGATGTTCAGGAGGATGTTGAGGCCGTTCAGGAAGGTCTGCAGGAACAGGCCGAGCGTCGAGCGACCCAGCCCGATCAGCCAGCCCAGCATGACGTAGTTCGCCAGCGCGAACGGCGTCGAGAAGATGCGGACGGAATAGTACTCCGTCGTCGCCGCCTGCACGGCCGGACTGCCGCCGAGCGCCGCGAGCGCCACCGACAGGATCGGCTGGGACAGGAGGATGATCGCGAGCCCGACCGCGACGGCGACGATCAGGGCGCGGTAGAAGGTGGCCTGGATCTCGGTACGGTCGTCGGCGCCGAGCGCCTGCGCCACCAGCCCCGTCGTGCCGCTCCGGAGGAAATTGAAGGTCGCGAAGACGAAGTCGAAGATCACCGCGCCGAGCGCCACGGCGCCGAGCAGCGCGGCGTCACCGAGGCGGCCGATCACGCCCATGCCGACCAGCCCGAGCAGCGGCGTCGTCAGATAGGCGAGCGTCATCGGCACGGCGATCGAGAGAATGCCGCGATGCGTGACTTCGAAGGGGCGGATGGTGGTGGTCATGGTCCCGTCGTGTCGAGATGGTGCGGGAGGAGCGATAGCTGCTTCGCGCGTCCGCGTCGACGCGCCCGTGCTTCGTCCCTATGATCGCGCCATGCCGCCACCCATCGTCCACCACCCCGCCTACACCGCCGACATCCCGGCCGAGCATCGCTTTCCGATGCAAAAGTACCGGCGGCTTGCCGAACTGGTGGCGGCGGACGGCCTCGCTCCCGGCGGGTTCGCGACGCCGGAACCGGCGACGGCGGCCGAGCTTTCCCTGGCGCACGACCCCGCCTATGTCGACGCTGTGCTGGCGCTCGCCGTACCGGCGGCGATCGAGCGCGAAATCGGCCTGCCGATGAACAAGACGGTGGTGCGGCGTGCCTGCGCCGCCGCCGGCGGCACCATCCTGACCGGACGGCTGGCGCTCGCGCATGGCCTCGCCACCAACACGGCCGGCGGCAGCCATCACGCGCGCTCGAGCCAGGGCGCCGGCTTCTGCACCTTCAACGACGTCGCGGTGGCGATCCGCGTGCTGATGCGGGAGGGCCTGATCGGCACGGCGCTGGTGGTCGATTGCGACGTGCACCAGGGCGACGGCACGGCTGAGATCTTTTCCGGCGACGCCAACGTCCTGACGCTGTCGCTGCATGCCGAGAAGAACTATCCCGTCCGAAAGCGCCAGTCGACGATCGACATCGGCCTCGCCGACCGCACGGACGATCAGGCCTACCTGGAAGCCCTCGAAGCGATCCTGACTCCGCTGCTCGACCGGGCGCAGCCCGACATCGTCTTCTACAATGCCGGTGTCGACCCGCATGAAGAGGACCGGCTCGGCCGGCTGTCGATGACCGATGCCGGGCTCGCGGCGCGCGACAGCCTCGTCATCGGCGCGGTACGCGGACGCGACATCCCGCTGGCCGGGGTCATCGGCGGCGGCTACGGCGCCGACGTGGAACCGATCGCTCGCCGCCACGCGCTGCTGCACCACGCGGCAGCCGCCTTCGCGGCGTAGCGAATTCAGATGCGACGCGCGACCTTGGCGGCGGCCCGCCCATCGCTGGCGACGAGACAGGCCGGCGCGATATAGGGCCAGGACTGCACCTCGCAGCCGACGCGACCGCCGACGGAGGCCTTCGCGAAGAGCGACAAGGCCGTGGGGTCCATGGCGCCGCTGGTGCGGCTCATGGCCGGGTTGCTATGGGCGGTGATGGCGAAGGCGAGCACGGCGGCGGAGCCGACGACGCTGATCATCGTGCGCATGCTGAAGGCTGCCATTTCGTTCCGCGCCGCGCTGCGGCGCCCCCTGTTTCCCGACGAACCCTGCGTCGTCTGCCTGGCCGCGTTTCATCATGACGCAGCGTCATCGTCAGTGACGGGGTTCACAGAACGAGGCACAGGCTGAAAAGGCGGCTCGAACTAGAGCTCCGGCGGAACGGGGTTTTCCTTTTCAAGGAAGCGCGCGACAGCAATACCAGGTTTTCTTGATAAGATTGGTCGTCATTTGTCCAATAGCGCATCGTCGTTATTGGGACGCAGCATAGTGCCAGCACTCGAAAGCCAGCAGCCGATCAGCCCCGGGGCCTTCGCGCCCTCCCCCTTCATCGTCGGCATTTCCGGCAACATCTCCAATCCGTCCCGCACTCGCACCCTGGTCGAGACGACCGTCGCGCGGGCAGCACAGCAGGCGGACAGCCAGAGCGCCGTCTATGACATACTCGACCTGCAGCCCGCGCTCGGCACAGCCTATTCCGCCCAGGATCTCAGCGGGTCTGCACGCGAAGCCTTCGAGGCGATCCTGGCGGCCGATGCCCTGGTCGTCGCCTCGCCCGTCTACAAGGGCTCGTATCTCGGCCTGTTCAAGCATCTCTTCGATCTCGTCGATCCCAAGCAGCTGGTCGGCAAGCCGGTGATCCTCGGCGCCACCGGCGGCAGCGAGCGCCACGCCCTGGTGATCGAGCATCAACTGCGTCCGCTCTTCAGCTTCTTCAGCACCCAGATCGTGCCGACCGGCCTCTACGCGACCGAGAAGGACTTCGACGGCTATGCCGTCGGCCCTGTTCTCTCGGCCCGGATCGACCTCGCCGCCGGCCAGCTCGTGCGCCTGATCGCCCCGCATCCCTCCCTGCAACCCGCCTGAGCCTCGGAGACCCCAAATGATCACACGTCGCCATTTCGGACTGCTCGCGGGGACCGCCATCGGCGGCTTCGCCGCCAGCACCCTCACCGGCCGCCCCGCCCGCGCAGCGAGCGAGGCCAAGACGCTCCGCATCGGCTACCAAAAGGCGGGCCTGCTCGCCGTGGCGCGACGCGAGAAATCGATCGAGAAGCGGCTCGAGGCCGACGGCACGGCGGTCAGCTGGGTCGAATTTGCCGCCGGGCCACCGCTGCTCGAGGCACTCAATGTCGGCTCCATCGACTTCGGCTGGACCGGCGACGCGCCGCCGATCTTCGCCCAGGCCGCCGG
>JAEWAD010000418.1 GCA_023391905.1 Pseudomonadota bacterium
CCGGAGGACGACGCGGCCTGAGGCCGCGCCGCCTTGATGACTACTCGGCGTCCTTGACGTCGTGCAGATAGGGCTCGACGACGCCCTTCAGCTTGATCGTCAGCGGATTGCCGAAGCGGTCGCGCGCCTTGCCGGCCGCGACGCGCACCCAGCCCTCGCTGACGCAGTATTCCTCGACATTGGTCTTCTCGATGCCGTTGAAGCGGATGCCGATGCCGCGCTCCAGCAGGGCCTCGTCATGGAAAGGGCTCTTCGGATCGTTCGAGAGACGATCGGGCAGCGTGTCGGTCATGGGTCGAACCTTCAGATCGGATACATTCGCCGGGACACATAGCGGGACGATCCCATCCTGCCAAGCGCGACCGTTCCGGTCACGCGCCGAGCAGGCTCGCCGCTGTCAGCATCAGGACATAAAGTCCCGTTGCGATCAGCATGAACATCACCGCGGCCGAGCCGAGATCCTTGGCGCGACGCGCGAACTCCGACCGTTCCGGCGAGACCCGATTGACGATCTCCTCGATCGCCGTGTTCAGCGCCTCGACCGAGAGCGTCGCGAAGGCGAGCATGAGGAAGACACCGATCTCGGCCAGAGAACGGCCGAGGAAGAGAATCCAGGCGAAGGCGACGAGGCCGACTGCGAGTTCCATCCGGGCCGCCATCTCGCCCCGGAACAGGATCGCGACGCCGGAGGCGGACCAGCGGCAGGCCCCGATGAAATGCTCGATCCAACCCCGCATGCTTCCCCCCAACGCACGGCCATGGCGCAGCCGGCCGCATACCATGGCGCAACCCCGTTTAGAATGGCTATCATGCCGTCGATTCCCGCGAATGCCGGCCCGGCTTCGCAACGTCTTGTCATTTTCTCACGCGAGTATGGTCGCACGCCTCGCCACGCCTTGGCAGGAACGGACCTGAATGCAATATGAGGGGTGAGGGTTCTAGGACTGATATGAGCGAACTTCGCACCTTCGGCGTCAGACGGCCACAGCGGGCGCTTTTGCTGTCGCTCCCGAACATCCTGACTTACGGGCGCATTCTCGCCGTCCCGCTCGTCGTCTTTTGCGTCGTCGGCGGCAAGGACACGTGGCGCTGGATCGCGCTGGCGCTCTTCATCATCGCCAGCATCACCGACTATCTCGACGGCTATCTGGCGCGGATCTGGAAGCAGCAATCCTCGCTGGGTCGCATGCTCGACCCGATCGCCGACAAGCTGCTGGTCTCGGCCTGCCTGCTGGCGCTCGTGTTCGAGCGTACCATCGACGGGCTGTCGCTCTGGGCGGCGCTGATCATCCTGTCGCGCGAGATATTGGTCTCGGGCCTGCGCGAATATCTGGCGGAGCTGCGCGTCAGCGTGCCGGTATCGCGCCTCGCCAAGTGGAAGACGGCGCTGCAGATGGTGGCGATCAGCTTCCTGCTGGCAGGCCCCGCCGGCGACGTCTACTTCCCCTACACGACCCTGATCGGCCTCGTCCTGCTCTGGGCCTCGGCGCTCGTCACGCTCTATACGGGCTATGACTATTTCCGCGCCGGGCTCAGCCACATCCTGGAGGAAGAGCCGTGAAGCTCGTCTATTTCGCCTGGGTGAGGGAGCGCATCGGCACGGCCGAGGAAGTCATCGAGCCGCCCAAGGGCGTCGACACGGTGAACGACCTGCTCGGCTGGCTGCGGACACGCGGCGAGGCCTATGACCACGCCTTGTCCGAGCCCGCCGCGATCCGTGTCGCGCTCGACCACGACCACGCCGACCACGACACCTCGATCGCCGGCGTTCGCGAAGTCGCCCTGTTCCCCCCCATGACCGGAGGCTAGGCCGCCATGCCCCAGATCCGCGTTGCCATCGTTTCCGAGCCGCTCGACATCACGGCCGAGATCGAGCGGGTAACGGCGGGCCGGGGCGATATCGGCGCCGTGGTCACCTTCACGGGCCTCTGCCGCGACGAGGACGGCCGGCTCGAGGCGCTGGAGCTCGAGCACTACCCCGGCATGGCCGAGACCGAGGTCAAGCGCATCGCTGAGCAGGCGGCCAAGCGCTGGGAGATCTCCGACGTCACCGTCCTGCACCGGCACGGCAAGGTGAAGCCGGGCGAAACCATCGTGCTGGTCGTCACCGCCTCGAAGCACCGCCACGCGGCGTTCGAATCCGCTGAGTTCATCATGGATTTCCTGAAAACCCATGCGCCCTTCTGGAAGAAGGAGCACACCGCCGCCGGCGCGGTGGCCTGGGTCGGCGCCAAGGCCTCCGACGATGAGGCCGAAGAGCGCTGGAACAACGCCGATTGACCTTATCCATGCCGACGACGCATCGCCCGGCCTTCGCGCCGCACGATGCGCTGGCCGCCAAGCTCCTTCCACATGCGACGGAAGGGGATGACGGCTCGCACGACATCGCCCACCTGCAGCGCGTCTGGAACAACGCCGCAGCGATCCAGGCTAGCGAAGGCGGCGACAGCGCGATCCTCGCCGCTTCCGTGCTGCTGCATGACTGCGTGACGGTTGAGAAGAACGATCCGCTCCGGCCGCAGGCGTCGCGCCTCGCCGCCCGCAAGGCGTCGGACGTGCTCGCGGCTCTCGACTGGCCGGCCGACCGGATCGCCGCCGTCGCCCATGCGATCGAGGCGCACAGTTTTTCCGCCGGCATACCGCCCGAGACGCTGGAGGCGCGCATCCTGCAGGATGCCGACCGCCTCGACGCGATCGGCATGATCGGCGTCGCGCGCTGCTTCTATGTCGCCGGCCGGCTCGGCAGCGCGCTTTACGATCCAGCCGATCCTGCAGCGGAGGAGCGCCCGCTGGCCGATGCACGCTTCGCGCTCGACCATTTCGACAACAAGCTCTTCAAGCTCGCCGACGGCTTCCAGACCGCAACCGGCGCCCGCCTGGCCGCGACGCGACAGCAGCGCCTGCGCCGCTTCTACGACGAATTCCTCGACGAGATCTGACACCGGCGCGACGGCGGAACCGGCGCGCGCAAGGAGACTGCGATGCTGACCATCTGGGGCCGTCACAACTCGAACAACGTCAAGAAGGTACTCTGGTGCGCCGAGGAGATCGGCGTCGCCTATGAGTCGATTCCCGCCGGCGGCGCCTATGGCGGCACGAGCGACCCCACCTATCGCGCCATGAACCCGAACGGCCTGGTGCCGACGATCCGCGACGGCGACTTCGTGCTTTGGGAATCGAACGCCATCGTCCGCTATCTCGCCGCGCGCTATGCGGAGGGCACGCTGTGGTCGCCCGAAGTGACCGAACGCGCCAGCGCCGACCGTTGGATGGACTGGACGACATCGACTTTTGCCGCGCCCTTCCGCGAGGTGTTCTGGGGCATGGTGCGGACGCCGGCCGCCGAGCGCGACATGGCGGCGATTGAAGCCGGTCGGCAGAAGTGCGCCGCCCTCCTCGCCACGGTAGACCACGCGCTGGCCGGACGCCCCTATCTCTCGGGCGATGCGTTCGGCATGGGCGACATCCCGCTCGGTTGCTTCGCCCACTCCTGGTTCGCGATGCCGATCGAGCGGCCCGACCTGCCCCATCTCGCCGCCTGGTATGAGCGGCTCAAGGCCCGGCCCGCCTATGCCAAGGTCGTTGCCACGCCGCTGAGCTGAGGCGCGGCCCCTTCACCGCTCCCTGAGGAGACCTTCGCAAAACCCCGATGGTCGCCATGCGGTCCATGTTCCATGGACAGCGCGCCGTCGCCCCGGCGGAGGCCGGGGCCCATAAACACCGACCAGGAAAGCTTGGCTCAGCCTATCGGCCACAGGCCGGTGTGTCTGGATCCCGGCCTTCGCCGGGATGACGACGGAGGGTGGCAAGATCCGATCAGCGCGATGAAGGCGGCGTTGCGCGAAGGTCTCTCCCTCAGGGAGAGGTGAAGAACAAACAAAAATGGCCGGGACGAGCCCGGCCATTTCGAAATTCCAGTCGTTCGGCGGATTAGCCGACGATCTCGACGCCCGAGAACCAGTAGGCGATCTCCTGGGCGGCGGTCTCCGGGGCGTCCGAACCGTGCACCGAGTTCTCGCCGATCGAGAGGGCGAATTCCTTGCGGATGGTGCCGGCGTCGGCGTTGGCCGGGTTGGTGGCGCCCATGACTTCGCGGTTCTTCAGGATGGCGTTCTCGCCTTCCAGGACCTGCACGATGGTCGGGCCGGCCGTCATCGTCTCGACGAGCTCGCCGAAGAAGGGACGCTCCTTGTGGACGGCGTAGAAGCCCTCGGCCTGGGCGCGGGACATCCACACGCGCTTCGAGGCGACGACGCGCAGGCCGGCGTCTTCCAGCTTGGCGGTGATCTTGCCGGTCAGGTTGCGCTTGGTGGCGTCGGGCTTGATCATCGAAAAGGTGCGTTCAATCGCCATTTCTCGGTCCTGTTCTGTCGTTTCGGTTTGGATAATTGGGTGGCGCTGTATAGCCTCGCTGCCCCGCTCGGGCAAGGGCGCGACACCGCCAGAAACCCTGCTGTCGCCTAAAAATGTCAGCTATACTGACCCGATAATCGCGACAGTTCCGCGACGGACTAGGGAGCCGCGCCATGAAGCCGCATTTCGTGATGTTCGCCGCCTATAATCGCTGGGCCAATGCGCGCCTCTACGCCGCGGCCAGCGCCCTGCCTCCGGATCAGTTCCGCGCCGATCGCGGCGCCTTTTTCGGCTCGCTCTGCGGCACGCTCAACCACCTCCTCGTCACCGACCGCATCTGGCTGCGCCGCCTCTCCGGCGACGGACCGGTGCACACCGCGCTGAACGAGATCGTCACGGATGATCTGCAGGCGCTCGCGACGTTGCGCAGCGAACAGGACGATCGCCTCGTGGCCTTCGTCGACGGCCTCGACGAGGCGGCGATCGCCGGCACCTTCACCTATCGCCCGATCACCAATCCGCGCGACATCACCCAGCCGCGCGCGGCCGCCCTCGCCCACCTCTTCAACCACCAGACCCATCATCGCGGCCAGGCCACCGCGATCCTCACCGGCCTCGCCGGACGCGACGCCTGCCCCAGCCTCGACCTGATCCTGTTCCAGCGCGAAAGCGGCCTGGGTCTTAGCTAGCGCGCGTAAAAAACGCGCCCGATACGGTCCTGCAACCCGTCACGCAAATATATCGGCGATGTGTGACTTCGGTCGCTTGATTCAACCAGGCCGTAGGCGCACGTTTTGGCACGAATGGTTTCAGTTTCTGCGAGTCTCCATGTTGCTGCGTCCTCTTCTTCTCTCTCTCGCGCTGTCCGCATCGGTCGCGCACGCAGCAACGTCGACGATCGAGGCCGAGCCGCCGCAGGACATCTCCGACGCCCATCTCGCCGAAGTGGTCGACTTCGTCGTCGGCAATGCCGTCTACGCGCTCTACCACCAGGCCGGACACATGATGATGCAGCGCTACGGCGTGCACGTGGACGGCGGCGAGCAGGCGGCGGACGATTTCGCCGTCCTGACGCTGCTCGAGCCGCGCACCGGCGCCGGTGACCAGACCCTGGTCGACGCCATAGACAGCTGGATGCTCTCGAATCATCTGACCGCCTCGGCCCAGCCGGAGGCGATCGGCCTTTCCGACCGGCACGCGCTCGACGCCGAGCGCGCCAACAACATCGTCTGCGACATGGTCGGCGCGAACGGCACGGACTTCGCGGACGTCGCCGATGCGGCGTCGCTGACCCCGGCGGCGCGCACCGCCTGCGCCGTGAGCTACCAGCAGAAGCGCGCCCTCTGGACCGAGCAGCTGAAGCCGCTCGCGCGCGTACCGGGTACGCCCGCCGCCACGATCGCCGTCAGCTATGACGAGCCGACGGGCGGCGAGATCGCGGAAGTGACGATCCTGCACGACAACCGCGTGCTGGAGGAGGTTGCGACCCGCCTCGCCAACGACTTCTCCCTGTCGCCGGCACCGACCATCCGCGCGATGAGCTGCGGATCCGCGACCTCCAGCTATGACGCGGCGAAGAACGAGCTGCTGTTCTGCTACGAGCTCGCGAGCTACCACGCCGAGCTGATTTTGCGCGACATCTCCGGTCGCTGAGCGACTGTGGCAGCGCTGCGCTTGCGTCCGGCGCCGCGGCACGGCACATAGCCGGCCATGCTGCACGTCAACGAAGTCACCTATCGCATCGCCGGTCGCACGCTCCTCGAAGGGGCGACCATTGCCCTGCCCGACGGCGTCAAGGCCGGCTTCGTCGGCCGCAACGGCACAGGCAAGACCACCCTGTTCAAGCTGGTTACCGGCGAGATCGCGCCGGAGAGCGGCTCGATCGGCTTGCCGCGCGGCGTCCGCATCGGCCAGGTGGCGCAGGAAGCGCCCGGCACCGCGCAGTCGCTGATCGAGTTCGTGCTGGCCGCCGACAAGGAGCGCGCCGACCTGCTCAGCGAGGCCGAGCACGCGACCGATCCGCACCGCATCGCCGAGATCCAGATCCGCCTGACTGACATTGGCGCGCATGCCGCCGAGGCGCGGGCCGGCACCATCCTCGCCGGCCTAGGCTTCGACGCCGAGGCGCAGCTGCGCCCCTGCTCCGCCTTCTCCGGCGGCTGGCGCATGCGTGTCGCATTGGCTGCGGTCTTGTTCGCCGAGCCGGACCTGCTTCTCCTCGACGAGCCGACCAACTATCTCGACCTCGAAGGGACGATGTGGCTCGAGAACTACGTGGCGCGCTATCCGCACACCGTGTTCCTGATCAGCCACGACCGCGACCTGCTCAATCGCGCCATCGACATGATCGTGCATCTCGACCAGGGCAAGCTGACCGCCTATCGCGGCGGCTATGACAGCTTCGACCGCCAGCGCCGCGAAAAGCAGGCGCTGCAGCTGAAGCTGAAGAAGAAGCAGGACGACCAGCGCAAGCACCTGCAGGCCTTCGTCGACCGCTTCCGGGCCAAGGCCACCAAGGCCCGCCAGGCGCAGTCGCGCATGAAGGCACTGGAGAAGATGCAGCCGATCGCTGGCATCGTCGACGAGCACGTCACGCCGTTCTCCTTCCCGCCACCGGCCAAGATCCTCGCGCCGCCGATCATCGCGCTCGACAACGCCTCGGTCGGCTACGAGGAAGGCAAGCCGATCCTGCGCAAGCTCGACATCCGCATCGATGTCGAGGACCGCATCGGCCTGCTCGGCGCCAACGGCAACGGCAAGTCGACCTTCGCCAAGCTGCTGGCCGGGCGGCTCGCCGCAGCCGGCGGCGCCATGCGCCGCGCCGACAAGCTCGACATCGCCTTCTTCGCCCAGCACCAGCTCGACGATTTGCGGCCGGCGGAGACCGCCGTGCAGCATGTCCGCCCGCTGATGCCGGACGCGACCGAGGCGCAGTTGCGCGCCCGCGTCGGCGCCATGGGCTTCCCGACCGCCAAGATGGACACGCCGGCGCGCGAGCTCTCGGGCGGCGAGCGGGCGCGCCTGCTGCTCGGCCTCGCGACCTTCCGCGGCGCCAATTTGCTGATCCTCGACGAGCCGACCAACCATCTCGACATCGACAGCCGCGAGGCGCTTGTGCAGGCGCTGAACGACTATCCCGGCGCCGTCATCCTGATCAGCCACGACCGACACCTGATCGAGGCGTCCGTGGACCGGCTGCTGCTGGTTGCCAACGGCACCGTGTCGCCCTTCGACGGCGACATGGACGATTATCGCAAGCTGATCGTGAAGGGGCCGGAGACGCCTTCGGCCAAATCCGACGACGACGCGGCCAGCAAGACCTCGGCGCAGGACCGCCGGCGTGAATCCGCAGCCAAGCGCAGCGAGCTCGCGCCGCTCCGGAAAAAGATCAAGGAAATCGAATCCTTGATGGAGAAGCTTCAGAAAGAGATTCAGAAGCTCGACACCGCGCTCGCCGACCCTGTCCTCTACACGAAGGACCCGGCCAAGGCCTCCACCTACGCCAAGCAGCGCTCCGACGCCGTCAAGGCGCTGGCCGAACGGGAAGAGGCCTGGCTGGAGATGTCGGCGGAGTATGAAGAGGCCGTCGGGGCGGACTGACGCCCTCTCTCGCCCTCCAGACGAGCTAGGCTCCGCCCTTTCGCCCCGCCTCCGACGTCAACCCGGCGAAAGCCGGAACCCATGCATCCGAGGGGCTGGCGTTTCGCGCGTCGGGCAACCCGGCGGGAATGGATCCCGGCTCAAAGGCCGGGATGACGGCGAGTATGGGCCCGGCGATCGCGCGCCGGCACCGAAGGGCTTCCATGCGTCGCTGGGCGACAGGCAAGCTCCACCCTTCCACCATCCTCCGACGTCATCCCTGCGAAAGCAGGGATCCATGCATCCGAGGGCGCGCGTCGGGCAACCCGGCAGAAATGGATCCAGGCTCAAAGGCCGGGATGACGGCGAGTATGGGCCCGGCGATCGCGCTTCGTTGCCCCAGGCTGTCCGTCTTGCCGCGCCTTGAGCGAGTGCCCAGGGACGGCTCGCCGCAACACCCGCCTCTCACGCCTTCTTCTGCCAGCGGCCCTGTTCGGATTGCTGCCAGTAGGTCGCGTCGTGGCCGGCGGCCTTCACCCGCTTCCAGGAGGCGCGGGCGGCGTCGAGCGCCTCCGGGTCGTTGCCGTCGAACATCAGGACGGCGCGCAGATAGCCGTCGAGTTCGCCGGCCGGAGCGCCATCGACGAGGAAGCGGACATTGGCGCCGTTCGGATTGTCGGCCTCGGGCGTCAGCAGGACGGGATGCTGCGCGGCGTCGGCGTCCCGCCACAGGCCGTGCGGCAGGAAGCTCTCGTCGTTGTAGGTCCACAGCAGCGCGTCGAGCGCCTCGCAGCGCTCGACCGAGCGCGCTTCGACGACCACGCGCCAGTCACGCTCCAGGCATTTTTCCAGGAGCCCGGGCAGCACCGCCTCCAGCGGCTGGTTCTGCAGATGGTAGAACAGGACCTCGGTCATCGCATCGTCTCGCGCCACGCCGCCAGCCAAACGCGGAAGCGGCGTGGCTTCCTTATCAGATCAGCCTTCGTAATTGTCGGCGACGAGGCGATCGAGGATGCGCACACCCCAGCCCGAGGCCCAGGAGCGGTTCACTTCCGTCTGCGGCGACCCCATGGCGGTGCCGGCGATGTCGAGATGGGCCCAGGCGACGCCGTCGTCGACGAAGCGCTTCAGGAACTGCGCCGCGGTGATCGAGCCGCCATAGCGGCCACCGGTATTCTTGATGTCCGCGAACTTCGATTCGATCATCTTGTCGTAGGCCGGGCCGAGCGGCATGCGCCAGACCTTCTCGCCCGTCGCCTCGCCCGCCTTCGACAGCGCGCCGGCCAGCGCGTCGTCATTGGCGAACATGCCGGCATAGTCGCTGCCGAGCGCCACCATGATCGCGCCGGTCAGCGTCGCCAGATCGACGATCGCCTTCGGCTCATAGGTCTTCTGCGCGTACCAGAGCGCGTCGGCGAGCACGAGGCGGCCCTCCGCGTCGGTATTGATGATCTCGATGGTGACGCCCGAAGCGGCCGCCACGATGTCGCCGGGACGCTGCGCGTTGCCGTCCGGCATGTTCTCGACGAGGCCGATGATGCCGACGACGTTCGCCTTCGCCTTGCGCGCGGCGAGCGCGTGCATCAGGCCGACGACGGCGGCGGCGCCGCCCATGTCGCCCTTCATGTCCTCCATGCCGCCGGCCGGCTTGATCGAGATGCCACCGGTGTCGAACACGACGCCCTTGCCGACGAAGGCGACCGGCTTGTCTTTGGCCTTGCTGCCGTTCCAGTGCATGGCGACGAGGCGCGGCGGCCGGCTCGAGCCCTGCGCGACGCCGAGCAGCGCGCGCATGCCGAACTTCTTCATCTGCTTTTCGGTCAGCGTCTCGATCGTCACGCCGAGCTTCTCCAGCTCGGCCGCCTTCTCGGCGAACTCGACCGGGCCGAGCACATTGGCCGGCTCGTTGACCAGCTCGCGCGCCAGGAGGGCGCCGTCGGCGACAGCGGAGCGGCCGACCCAGGCCTTCTTCGCCTTGCCGGCTTCGGCGGCGACGATATCGAGCGTCACCGGCGACTTCGGCGCCTTGTCCTCGTCCTTGCCATTCTTCCCGTTCTTGCCCTTGCTCTTGTAGCGATCGAACGAATAGGCGCGCAGCACCGCGCCGAGGCCGATATCGGCCAGCTCATCGCCGGTGATCGCCGTGCCGTCGGGGCGCTCCGCGTGGAAGGTGGCGCTTTCGGCCTTGCGCAGCGCCCCCATGACGGCGCCGCCGAGCCGCGACCAGTCGCCTTCCACAAGTTCCTGCGCCTTGCCGAGCCCGACGACGACGAGCCGATCGAAGGTCAGCCCGGCCGGCGCGAGGATATCGAGAATCGCCAGGCCCTTGCCCTTATAGTCGGAGGGCGCCGCGGCCTTCTGGACCAGGCCAGCGACGCCGAGCGCCTGCGCGGCCGGACCGAGCGCTAGCGTCTCGTCGGTCAGGACAACAAGCGTCCCCGTCTCGTTCGTGGTCGCCTTGTGGAAGGAAACGACAGGATTGCTGGTCATTTGAGCTCGCGGGACAAGAATTGGGGGCGACGCCGGGCGGCATCGTCTGGATCGGGAAGTGCGTGCGTTCAGCCACACCTTACAGGGGATCAGTGTGTCCCGTGACGGTCGTCTCTGGCAAGTGCCCGGGCTTCACGGTAGATATTCACCCTTCATTAACACTGTTCATTCGCGTTTGATTCACCCAAATGGTCCACCCATGGGCCTACCCGATCACCGGGACGCCGAGGAGGTTCGATCCGCCATATTGATGCAGCCAGGGGCACGGCTGTCTTTGACACGGGGGGTGTACAGAGTTCGAGGATCGACGACGTCAAGATGAAGCTCATCGAGCGCTACATCTTCAACCGCATGCTGGCAGCCTTCCTGCTCAGCCTTTGCGGCTTGTCCGGAACGGTCTGGCTTAGCCAGGCCTTGCGGGAACTCGACCTGATCACGAGCAAGGGTCAGAACTTCGGCACGTTCTTTCACGTGTCGAGCCTCATCTTCCCCGGACTGCTCCTGATCGTCTGCCCCGTCGCCCTGCTGATCGGCGCGATCTACACCTTCAACCAGCTCAACGCCGATTCGGAGCTGGTGGTCATCAACGCCAGCGGCGCCTCGCAGACACGACTGCTGAAGCCCGCGCTCGTCATGGGCCTGATCACGGCGATCATCGTCGGCTCCATGTCGCTCTATCTGGTGCCGCGCTCGCTGCAGGCGTTCCGCAGCCTCCTGACCGGCATCAACGCCGACCTCATCACCAGCTTCGTCAAGGAAGGCCAGTTCATGGAACTCGGCAACCGGCTGGTGTTCCATGTCCGCGACCGCAAGCCCGACGGCACGCTCGAAGGCATCTTCATCCAGGACGCCCGCCAGGCCGACCAGACCTCCGTCTACATCGCCAATCGCGGCGTCGTGCTGAAGAACCCGCTCGGCACCTTCCTGATCATGCAGAACGGCACGATCCAGCAGAAGTCCGAGACCAATGCCTCGATGTCGATCATCGAATTCGAATCCTACGCGTTCGACCTGTCGACCTTCGGCAGCAAGACCACGCTGCCCGCCTATACGGCAGCCGAGCGCAGCACGGCCTTCCTGATGGCGCCAGACCCGAACGATCCGGAATACCAGAAGCGTCCCGGCAGCTTCCTGTCCGAGTTGCACGACCGCTTCTCGGCGCCGCTCTATGCCATCTTCTTCGCGATCCTGCCCGTCGCGGCGCTGGGCCAGGCGCAGACGACCCGCCAGGGGCGCAGCCTGGTCGTGCTCGGCACGATCCTGCTTGCGACCGGCGTACGCATCGGCGGCCTGATCCTCGCCAGCCTCGCGGCCAACGATTCGCGCCTGATCCCGGCGCTCTACGCACTGCCGATCGCCTTCATCGTGCTGTCGCTCGTCGCCGTCTACAGCTCCTTCCGCCTGACGGCCTCCGACAGCATCGCCGGAGCGGTGACGGATTTCGTGCAGCGCATCGCCAGCCGGCTGCGGATCGGTCCGCGCCCCTCCACCGGGGGACGCATGTAGGCCATGTTCCGCAGCCCGACGCTCAGCCTCTATTTCGGCCGCCGCTTCCTGAAGACCGCGCTGATCATCTTCACGGTCGTCTTCGTGCTGATGGCCTTCATCGACTATCTGGAACTGGCCCGCCGCGCCGCGCGGCGCGAAGGGTTCGACGCGTTCCTCTATCTGTTGGTCTCGCTGGCGCGCGTGCCGAACGTCATCGAACGCGCCCTGCCCTTCACGATCCTGTTCGCCTCGATGGCCAGCTTCGTCATGGCGAATCGGCAACTGGAGCTTGTGGTGGCGCGCGCCGCCGGCGTCTCGGCCTGGCAGTTCCTGCTGCCGGCCGGCTTCGTCGCCGTGATGATCGGCGTCTTCGCCACGACGGTGTTCAATCCGATCTCGACGGAGCTCAAGGAGCGCTCGATCCTGCTGGGCAACCAGCTGGCCAAGGAGCGCACCCGGATCGAGAACGCCAAGGCGGAGGCGAGCAAGCCGGCCGAGCCGCCAGCCCCCTCCGGCACCGAGATCGTCGCCTCGGCGGAAGGGTCCGACTGGCCGATCTGGATGCGGCAGACCGGCAGCGACGGGCCGTCGATCATCGGTGCGCGCGAGAGCCTGAATCAGGGCCTGTCGCTCGTCGACGTGTCGGCATTCGTGTTCAAGCCGAGCGGGACGCTCGACCGTCGCATCGATGCATCCACAGCTGATTTCGAGGACGGAAACTGGGTCTTCCGCGACGCCACCGTGATCCAGGCCGGCACCCGTCCGACGCCGCAGGCAGAAGTGCGCCTGCCGACAGATCTCAGCGCCGACCAGGTCAGTCAGAGGCTGGCCGATCCGGAGACCGTTTCCTTCTGGTCTCTGCCGCAACTTGTTGAAATATCAAAAAAGTCTGCTGTTCCCAGTGATGCGTACGAGATGCAGTTCCAATCCCTGCTGGCGCAGCCCCTGCTGTTCCTCGCCATGGTCTTCGTGGCCGCGACAGTGTCGCTCCGGTTCTCCCGTTCCCGCGACCTCGGGCAGGTGATTTTGTCTGGTGTCGCAGTAGGCTTCGTGCTTTATGTTGTCACGGAATTGGCGAGGGGTTTGGGGAGGAGCGGCGTCGTGTCACCGATGATTGCCGCTTGGACTCCTGCTGTCATTGCCATCCTGTTGAGTGTCACAGTGCTTCTTCACCGGGAGGACGGATGATGGCTGTTTCCGTTCTCCGGAAAAAACGTGGCGGCGCCTCGCTGACCACGCTGCGCATGGGCCTTTTGGCGCTGGCCGGTGTCGTTGGATTCGGCGTTGCGATCCCGGGCGAGGCCCTGGCGCAGGCGAAGCCCGGCACGCTCGGCTTTGGCGTCGATTCGCTGCCCCGCCCCGCCGACAACGCGCAGATGGTGCTCGAATCCGACCAGTTGGTCTATGACTACGACAAGGCTGCGGTCTCCGCGGTCGGCGCGGTCAAGATCTACTATGACGGGTATACGCTCGAGGCGGACCGCGTCACCTACGACCAGAAGAACAAGAAGATGCGCGCCGAAGGGCGCGTGAAGATCGTCGACCGCACCGGCGCCGTCGTGACCGCGGACACGATCGACATCACCGACGACTTCGCGACCGGCTTCGTCGATGCGCTGCGCCTCGACACGCCGACGCAGACCCATTTCGCCGCCGAGAAGGCGCTGCGCGACCAGGGCAAGACCACCACCTTCTATCGCGGCGTCTACACCGCCTGCGAACCCTGCCGCGAAAAGCCCGAAAAGGCGCCGATCTGGCAGGTGAAGGCGGCGCGCATCATCGTCGACCACAACGAGCACATGGTCTACTTCAAGCGCGCGCAGCTTGAATTCCTGGGCATGCCGGTCGCCTATTTCCCGGCTTTCTCGGCGCCCGACCCGACGGTCAAGCGCAAGAGCGGCTTCCTGTTCCCGTCGGCCGGCTACAAGAAGACGCTCGGCGCCTTCCTGCAGACGCCGTATTTCTGGGCGCTGGCCCCGAATTACGACCTGACGCTGTCGCCGGCGGTCTACACCAATCAGGGCTTCCTGATGGACGTCGAATGGCGCCATCGCCTGGAGCACGGCCAGTATTCGCTGCGCATGGCCGGCATCAACCAGCTGAATCCCGAGGATTTCTACGACGACGACGGCGACTCGCGGAATTCCGGCGTGCGCGACTGGCGCGGCGGCATCAAGACCCAGGGCGAGTTCTACCTGAACCGCTACTGGACCGTCGGCTGGGACGCGACGCTCTTGAGCGACCGCACCTTCAGCCGCGACTACAACCTGCTGTCGGAAGACACCGACATCAACGTCTCGAACGTCCACCTGACGGGCATCAGCGAGCGCAACTATTTCAATGCGAGCGCGCTCTATTTCCAGGTGCTGACCAACGACTCGGACATCAAGTACGATCAGGGCCGCCAGGCGATCGTCCATCCGGTCATCGACCACAGCTACATCTTCGACGACTCGGTCCTGGGCGGGCAGCTCTCGATCAAGTCGAACCTGACCAGCCTGTCGCGCGACGAGACCGACATCGTCAACAACCACGGCGTCGGCATCGACATCGCGCAGGGCGTCACGAACGGCCAGCTGGACGACGACGCCCACATTCTCGGCCTCTCCGGCAACTACAACCGGCTGAGCACCCAGGTGACGTGGCAGCGCAGCATGGTCGGCCCCGTCGGCATGGTCTTCAAGCCGTTCGGCTATCTGCGCGGCGACGCGATCTACGCCAACCAGGACCAGATCATCGACGGCCTCGACGTCGACGGCTCGTTCTACCGCGGCATGCCTGCGGTCGGCCTCGAATGGCGCTGGCCGATCATGGCGGCCGGCCTGTCGTCGAGCTTCCTGTTCGAGCCGGTGGCGCAGATGATCGTGCGTCCGGACGAGCCGGACGCCGGCAGGTTGCCGAACGAAGACGCGCAAAGCCTCGTCTTCGACGATTCGAGCCTGTTCGACTGGGACAAGTTCTCCGGCTATGACCGGATCGAGGGCGGCACGCGCGTCAATCTCGGCTTCCGCTATCTCGCCAGCATCGGCTCCGTCGCCACCATCCAGGGCGTCGTCGGCCAGTCCTACCAGGTGGCGGGTGAGAACTCGTTCGCCGTCGCGAACATCACCGATACCGGCGCCGTCTCCGGCCTCGAGACCGATGTCTCGGACGTCGTGGCCGGTCTGACGCTCGACACCGGTTACGGCTACTTCCTGTCGGCGCGCGGCCGCTTCGACGAGGCCAACCTCGACGTGAACCGCGCCGAAGTCACCGCGACCGGCAAGTTCGGCGACGTCACGGCCTCGGCATCGTACCTGTTCATGCGTGAGCAGCCTGCGATCGGCAACGACGAGCGGACCGACACGATCAGTGCCCGCGCCTCGTGGCAGATGACCGACACCTGGCGCGTGTTCGGCTCGGTCGCCTGGGACATCGAGGGCGACCAGATGGCCTCGAGCGGCCTCGGCATCGCCTATGACGACGAGTGCACGACGTTCTCGATCGCCTATAGCGAGATCCGCGACGACTACACGGACCTGGAGACTTCGAAGCAGCTGATGGTCCGTCTCGAGCTCAGGACCCTCGGCGGCACCAAGCTGCGTAGCGACGTCGGCGAGCTGACGAGCAACAATTGATCTTCATGGTTTCGCCGGATTTGCAGGCTTTACCCTTTCGTAATACTCGCCGTCGTGGTGGACGGCCGTTTCGGTGCGCCGAAGCCTGGCCACACCGCATCTGACAGGGTTCGGATCACACCATGCGTTTGAAGACTCTCCTCCTCCCCGCGCTCGCCCTCGGCATCAGCCTGGGCAGCATCGGCCTTCCCGCCAGCGCCCTCGCGCAGTCGAAGGTGCGCGCCACCGTCAACGACCAGGCGATCACGTCCTATGACGTCAATCAGCGCGTCAAGCTGATGACGCTGTTCCGTCAGCCGACCGGCGACAAGAAGGCGCTCGACGAGCTGATCGACGAGACGCTGCTCGACCAGGTCGCGAAGCGCCGCAGCATGAACGTGTCGGAGGCGATGGTCGACGAGCGCTTCAACGGCATCGCCAAGCAGGTCAAGCTGCCGCCGGCGCAGTTCGTCAAGGCGCTGAACTCGCAGGGCGTGCAGGCCGATACGCTGCGCCGCTTCCTGCGCGCGCAGATGACGGGCGCGATGGTGATCAAGGCGCGCGCCCGCAGCGTCAAGGTCAGCGAGGCCGACGTCCAGGCGCAGATCCAGAAGGAAGGCATCTCGACCGAGAACGCCACGATCAAGGAGTTCAAGCTCCAGCAGATCGTCTTCGTCGTGCCCAAGGGCTCGTCGCCCGGTTATGTCGGCCAGCGCCAGCGCGAGGCCGAGGCCTTCCGCAAGCGCTTCGGCGGCTGCGACGCCAGCCTGGCCCAGGCCAAGGCGCTGAAGGGCGTCGTCGTGCTCAACATGGGCCGCCGCGACAGCACGCAGATCCAGGGCCCGGCCGGCGACGCGCTGAAGTCGACCCCGGTCGGCGGCACGCTGAAGCCGGACGTGACGGAGCGGGGCGTCGAGGTGATCGCCGTCTGCGACGTCAAGGAAATCCGCAGCACCGCCGGTGTCCGCGCCGAGATCGAGGAAAAGCTCGCCAACGAGCAGAACAAGAATCTCGGCAAGGAGTTCGTCGCGGAGCTGCGCGAGAACGCCAAGATCTCGTACAAGTGACGCATGATGGCTGAGCGCGAGGCATCCCGGCCGCTGGCATTGACGATGGGCGAGCCGGCCGGGATCGGGCCGGACGTCACGCTCGCCGTCTGGCGCGAGCGCCGCGAGCGCCGGCTGCCGCCCTTCTATGTGC
>JAEWAD010000461.1 GCA_023391905.1 Pseudomonadota bacterium
GCGATCTTCTGGGCATCGGGGGCGGCGAAGGCCGCCGTCGACAGCATCAGCGCCGAGGTAAGCGTGAGGCTGCGCACCGCGAAGCCGGAAACCGACAGGTTCATTATGTCCTCCAAGGAACGAATCGAATGTGCCCGGCAGCTCAGCCAGGCTATGACCGGGAATTATTCTGGACGGAGTTCATGGCGAGAGCAAGAACGCCAACGGCCTCTGTGACCGTGTTCACGCGCGGCGAATAGGCCGATTGCAGGCGTGCGAATCCGGCGCGCCCGTCCGGCCGCTGACAGCGGCGAGGCCAACCCAAGGTGGTTTCAGCGCCGGCTGCTGGAGCAGGCGTTGATGTCCTTCGTGCCGCCCGGGCCGCAGGCGTTGACCGGCTCCATCGCGCGGATGGCCGGCGAGTTCGGATCGCTCGTGCAGCCGGCGGGGGCAAGCACACTGCCGAGCAAGAGGAGGACTGCCAGATAGCGCATGATGATCCGATCGCTTGTTGTCCGACATCAGATAGCGCGCAAGCTCCGCACGGCCAGCCTGGCCGTCCGTATCGGCGGATCTCCCGGATCCGTGTCGTGGCGGGCGGTTCTGTTCGGCAAGGACCCGATCCGGATCGATGCCCTCGACCGCCTCGTCGTGTCAGCGACGGCTGCTCGGGCAGTCTTCGGCGTCGGAGCTGCCGCCCGGTCCGCAGGCGTTGACCGGTTCCATCGCCTGGATGCCGGGAGCATTCGGGTTGCTCGTGCAGCCGGCGAGGCCGGCGAGCGAGGTACTGATCGCAAGAATGGCCAGGAAAGCGCGCATGGATCTTCTCCTCCGGCGAGGACGCCGATGTCGCCAATATAGCGCACGCGGGTGCCGTGAGGGTAGCGCTTCGAGCAACCGGCGGTGTCCCTCCGGCACGATGGCTACAGCACGATCAGGCCGATGCCCTTCAGGAGCTCCGTCGCCTGCGATTTCGAGATGATCGCCTTGCGGAAAAGGCTGGCATCGGCAAGCGTGATCGCCCCGAGGTCGCAGCCGCGCAGGTCGGCGCTTTCGAACTTCGTTGCCCGCAGATTGGCGGAGCGGATCGACGAATCGACGAAGATCGCATGGCGGAAATCCGACCCCGCGAGATCCGCGTCGGCAAAATCCACGCCGTCGATCGTTTCCTTGCGGAAGGAGACGTTGCGCAGCATCGCGCCGTTGAGGCGCGAGCGCCGGAACGAAATGCCGATCAGCGCCGCGCCCTGGAAATCGCCTCCTGTCAGCTTGCAGTCCTCGAAGGCGGCGTTGGTCAGGCGCGCCCGAGAAAACTCCGCATTGCTGAAATTGCAGTGGGTGAAGCGCGCCTCAGACAGTTCAGCCCCGGACAGATTGGCCTTCAGGCCCCGGGTGTTGGACCACCGGGAATTGCTGGCGTCGGTGCCGCGGAAGTCGCTGCCGCCGAGGTCGCAATGCTCGAACACGGCCTCCGAGAGATTGAGGCCGGCGAGGTCGCAATCGATCAGGCGGCAATTGACGAAGCGCGCGCCGGCAAGCTGCGTCGCGCCGTCCAGAAGTTTCGTCAGCCGACTGTCGGTGGCGACCAGGTTCTCGATCAGGCGCGGGGATTTGGGCATGGAATCGGACCTCGCTGGCTGGAAGATCATTTTACCGTCGCGGTCGGTCTTCCGCCATGCGGGTCGCTTTTCCAATCGGCCCGGCGGCGCGGGAATATCCTTTCGCGGCGGGGAAATGCGGTCGCCAAGCGCGCCGTTTTCCCCTAAGCGGGAGGCGGTCGGCGGTTAGCGAGCGAGAGTTTTCTCCAAGCCGATCAGGATGTTCTGGCCTGTTCTGCCACCGATCGTGCAGCGGGCCGGCGGAACGCGCAGGATGGAGCCACATATGATCGTCGACGAGCGGACCTATGCCATTCACCCGGCGCATGTGCGGGACTATCTCGATCTCTATGTGCGGGAAGGCATGGAGCTGCAGGTCAGCCATCTCGGCAACCTGATCGGCTGGTTCACCACCGATGTCGGCACGGTGAACGAGGTCGTGCACATGTGGGGTTATGAGGGGCTTGGCGATCGCGAGCGCCGTCGCGCGGCGATGGAGGCCGATCCCGAATGGCAGAAGTTCCGCGCCAAGACCTCGGGCTTCGTCCAGAGCATGCGCAGCCGCATCCTGCGGCCGACCGCCTTCTCGCCGCTGCGCTAGGGACACGCGCCTTGCCGCAGAGCGAAGCCCTCCCGGAACGGGCGCCCGCTTTCGGGCCGGCCGTGGCCGCGCGCTTGTTGCGCCGGCTCGAGACGGTTCTCGGCGCGCTCTGCGTCCTGCTGCTCGTCGCCCTGCTCGGCGTGGTGAGCGTCTCGGTCGCTCTACGCTACGGCCTGGGCGGCGGCTTCCTCGGCTCGGATGAGCTGGCGGTCTGGCTGAACGTGGCGCTGGTCGCGGCCGGCGCGCCGCTCGCGGTCAACAGCGCGCTGGCGATGCGGCTCGACGTCTTCACGCGGCGGCTGCCGGTCTGGGGGCAGGGCGTCGCGGCGATGCTGGCGGACGCCTTCGTGCTGATAGCAGGCCTGGTCCTCGTGCTCGGCGGCGTCGAGATCGGCGCGCGGCTCGGCGGCGTCTCGCCGATGCTCGGCCTGCCGGAGTGGATCCGCTTCGCCCTTCTCGGCGCCGGCGGCGGACTGATGCTCGTCACGCTCGGGCTGCAGCGGCTCGCGGAGCGGCGCGGCCCGGGGCTCGTCGCGTCGCTCGTCGTCGCCGTCCTCGTCCATGCCGTGGCGGCGGAACTGCAATTCGCCTCGGCGCTGCCGCCGAGCCTCGTCCTCGGCCTGATTGCGTTTCTCGGCCTGATCGTGGCGGCGCCATTGCCGCATGCCTTCCTGGCGGCCGCCTATCTCGCCATTCCCTTCGGCAGCTCGATGCCGGAGCCGGCCATGGTCGCTTCCGTCGTCTCGGGCATGTCGAAATATCTGCTGCTCGCCATTCCCTTTTTTCTTCTCGCCGGAAGCCTGCTGACCGCGTCCGGCGTCGCCGGGCGCTTCGTCCGCTTCGCCGCCGCGATGGTCGGCCACCGGCGCGGCGGGCTGGCGCAGACGACATTGCTCACCAGCGTGCTGTTCTCCGGCGCGTCGGGCTCCTCGGTCGCTAATGCCGCCTTCGGCGCCAGCACCTTCCAGCCCGAACTCGCCAAACGCGGCTATCCGCCGGCCCAGGCCGGCGCGATCGTCGCCGCCACGTCGGTGCTCGATAACGTCATCCCGCCCTCGATCGCCTTCCTGATCCTGGCGGCCGCGACCAATCTGTCGGTCGGCAAGCTTCTGGTCGGCGGTTTCGTCGCCGGCGCCGTCATGGCCGTGGCGCTCGCCATCGCCATCCATTGGACGGCAAGGGCCGAGGGGCTGGCGTCGCCCGCGACCGCGCGCGAACGCTGGCGCGCCGCCGCCGGCGCGATCCCGGCCTTCGGTCTCGGCGTCATCGTCGTCGTCGGCATCCGCTTCGGCATCGTCACGACGACCGAGGCCGCCGCGCTGGCGGCGCTCTATACGCTGGGGCTGGGCCTGTTTGGCCGACTTGGCGCGGCAAGCCTCTATGAGGCCTTCCGCCAGGCCGGCACCGAGGCGGCGGCGATCGGCCTGCTGATCGGCACGGCCGCGCCCTTTGCCTTCCTGCTCGCCGTCGACGACATTTCAGGCCTGGTGGCGAACCTCGCCGCGGCTTTCGGCAACGGCCCGCTCGCCGTCCTGCTCTTTGCCAACGGGCTCCTGATCGTCGCCGGGCTGGTGCTCGACATCGGCGCCGCCATCCTGCTTTTCGGGCCGCTCCTAATGCCGATCGCGGTCGCCGCCGGCATCGATCCCATCCATTTCGGCGTCATCCTCGTCGTCAACCTGATGATCGGCGGCCTGACGCCGCCGGTCGGCATGCTGATCTATGTCGTCAGCGGCGTCACGCGGCTGCCCGCCACCGCGCTGTTCCGCGCCGTCCTGCCCTATCTCGCCGCGCTCCTGGTCGCGCTCGCCGTGCTTTCCGCCGGCGCGATCGCCAGCGCGCTCCTCGCCCCCCACTAGGAGATTCCGCCATGTTCCGTCTCGGCCGCCGCCAGTTCCTCCGCTCCGCGACCGCGCTTGGCGCCGTGGCGCTTGCCGCGCCGGCGCTGATCGGCCGCGCCGAGGCGGCGCGCACACTCACCGTCGCCTCGCTGCTCGGCCCCGACAAGCCGGAGACGCTGATCTGGCAGAACATCCGCGATCGCGTCGAGCAGGCGCTGCCGGGCGCGTTCCGCTTCAACATCGTCCAGAACGCCGCGCTGGGCGGCGAGAAGGAAGTGGCCGAGGGGCTGCGGCTCGGCTCGATCCAGGCGTCGCTCTCGACCGTCTCGGCGCTGTCCGGCTGGGTGCCGGAGGCGCAGATCCTGGACCTGCCCTTCGTGTTCCGCGACGGCGCGCATCTGCGCAAGGTGCTCGACGGCGATCTCGGCGCCGAGCTGAAGCGGAAATTCGCCGCCGAGCAGTTCATCGTCGCCGACTACATCAACTACGGCGCCCGCCATCTCCTCGCCAAGGAGGAGATCACCACACCGGACGAGCTCGCCGGCAAGCGCATCCGCGTCATCCAGAGCCCGCTGCACACCAAGCTGTGGTCCGCCTTCGGCGCCAATCCGACGGCGATCCCGATCCCCGAGACCTACAATGCGCTCTCGACCGGCGTCGTCGACGCGATGGACCTGACCAAGTCGGCCTATGCCGGCTTCAAGCTCTACGAGGTGGTGCCCTGGCTGACCGAGACGGGGCATATCTGGGCCTCGGGTGTGGTGATGTTCGCGGCGCCGTTCTGGAATTCGCTTGGCGACGATGAGAAGGCCGTGTTCCAGGCGGCAGCGGCGGCCGGCGCCGCCTATTTCGACGCGCTGATCGTCGCCGACGAGACCGCCTCGATGGAGATCGCGGCGGAGAATGGCGGCCATGTCGTGCAGCCGGAAGACCGCGACGCCTGGGTAGCGGGCGCGCGCGGCGTCTGGCAGGAGGTCGCCGATACCGTCGGCGGCATGGACAGGATCGAGGCGATCCGCGCCGTCACCTGACGACTCCGGTCGGCGGTCCTCGCGGCGAACGAAGTCCTCTTGCTGATCAAAGACTTGGTGTTCTTCTCTGGATCAGGTCGAGAGGCCGAGTTCTGCCTGTCCCGGCGGAAACAGACGTCAACCGGGGCGCACGGCGGGCAACGAGGAGCGCCTCCCGCGAGGCGGGAGGGGCGTTGGTGCATTTCGATCCGGCGCGAGTGTGAACTAACGGCAACCACATGCCGCCGGTCTGCCATTTCGGGCAGGCCGATATTCGTTCGTCCAACTCCGCGGGCTGCAGGTCATGAAGCATGCCTGGGAGGGCGATGAGTTGCGAAACGCCCAACGCACTTCGACCAGGGAACCATCGTTCGAATCCGATCCGCGCGATCCGCCGCGGCGACTCACGCCCAGGCAGTCACATTCGGAGCCGCGACCTGGGTTGGTCCGCCAGTTCCCGTCCCATTTCCCCCCCGCGCCGCCGCAAACCTTCGGGCAGACGTTCTGGGCTTGCTGGTTGGCAAAGATATTTCCGGCTGGAACAGACGTTACCCCCTCCGCGAGGCTCGGCGCCGTTGACGACAACAGGCCGAGAACGAAGACGGCAATTAACCAGATTGTCCGTGACATGGTTCAGCCTCCCCATTTGCAAATGCGCCTCTACCGCTCGAACAGAAAATGGTCTGCCGAGCTGTCGGTATTCTTGTCATTGCAGGCGAGATCGAAGTTGTTAGCCCACTATCGCTAACGCGCCGATAGAAGTGCAGATTGTTCTCTTCTGTCAACCGACGGGTCGATGGCGGCGTTCAGTGATCGCCGGCTTGCCAGAGCCGCTCGTCGAAGCGGAACGGCCGCGTACTGGCGATGGCGAGCGTCGCCGCGTCGGGATGGGCCGGGTTCAGCAGCAAATTGCGGCTCTCCGGCACGATGAAGGACGGTACGCTCAGGATCGGCGTGCGCGCCTCGGCGAGCCAGTCATCGCCCAGGGCCTGCGGGTCGTCGGGCAAGGCGGCGAGCGTCTCGATGGCGAGCTCGCCGCATTCGATCGCCGAAAGCACGTAGTCGTCCGGCAGCAGCTCCGGCGTCAGGTCGAGATGCACGCGCACCTCCAGCACGGCGAGCGCCGCCGTCTCGGCCGCGTAGACCATCGCCCGGCCGGGTGAATTCCAGCGACCGCCATAGAGGCGGGCGCCGGTGCCGGAGAGATCGGCGAAGGGGGCGCGGCTGATCCGCCAGGCGATCATGCCCGGCCGCTCAGGCGGCGATGCCGTGGCCGATGCGGCCGAGCAGCGTCTCGACCTGCAGCGCGCCTTCCGACGTGTCGAGCAGCGACAAGGGCGTCTCGCCGTCGAGCGCGGCAGTCGGCCGGCGCAGCCAGGTCGCGGCCTTCTGCTGGCTGCCGAACGTCTCCTCCGCCGCCGCGATGACGCGCGCGGCCCGCATCAGCCGGTCGGATTGCTCGGATGTCAGCGTGCCGATCTTCTTCCGGTGCGACAGCGTCTTGCGCGGCAGCACGACGAGGTCGATCTCGGAGAGCGTCATCCGGCCCGTGGCGATCACATGCTCGACCGCCTTGACCGGCAGCCCGCCGCGCACGGCCGCGATCAGGTCCCGGCCGCTGCGGATCGGAATCCCGAGCGCCGCGCCGCCGACGATGTCGAGTGCATGGGTATGGCTCATCACGATCTCCGTCGCTCTCTGGCGATATGCCCATAAGATAGGTGCATGTGGCCAAGGTGGCAAGCGCGGACGCTGCCGCCAATCCGGCGCCGATACACGCGGTGTCGCAAGCCATGGTTGCAAAGCTGCAACAGCCTTAAGGATTGCTTAATCGCTACCTTCCGCAAGGTAAGTCTCGCTTGAAGGAATCGAAAGTGGCGCGCTAGCTTCCTGCCGGATCAAGCGGCGTCGCAGCGACGCCCTTTCGACCGTCTGGGGGCTACAGATGAAAATGTCGGCTTTTGGCGCCGCGGCGGCAGTCGCGGCGAGCGTTCTTTTCATGCCTCGCGCCGCGGTGGCGGCACCGGTGGAATATGTTCGTGTCTGCGATGCCTTCGGCACCGGCTATCAGTACATCCCCGGCACCGACACCTGCGTGAAGGTCGCGACCGGCGAGACGCGGACGGATACCAAGGACGGCGTCGTCCGCGACAAGACCGCGCTCGCTAGGCGTGTCGACCAGGCCTTCGAGGCGATCGACGACGCCAACGAAGGCGCGGCGGTGATGACGGCGCTGCCCGTGCCCTACATCGAGAAGGGCCACAATTTCGCGCTCGCCGGCAATTTCGCGCAGTTCGAGAGCAACGGCGCCTTCGGCCTCGGCGGCGCCTTCCGCGTCAACGAGCACCTGACCTTCAACGGCGGCGTCGCCGTGGGGGCCGAACAGAGCAATGTCGGCGGTCGCGTCGGCTTCAACCTCTCCTGGTAGCGCCGTCGCCCTGCGGTTCCCCCGGGGACCCTTCGCGCTCACGGCCCGTTCTGATCGGGGCAAGTCATGTGGAAGCAAGTCATCTGGGCAGCCGCCGCGCTCGCGGCCGGCCTGAGTGAGGCCGCCGCCCAAGAATATCCGAAGGAATATGTGCGCGTCTGTCACCGCTTCGGCGTCGGATACCAGTACATTCCGGGGACGGAGACCTGCGTTCGGGTCGATACCGGCCAGACCGCCGTCGAAACCGAAAATGGCCCCGTCTACGGCAAGACCGAGCTGGCCGAGCGGATCGACCAGGCGTTCGCCTCCGCCGAGGAGACGAGCCGGGCCGCGGCCGTGATCGGCGCGCTGCCGGTGCCGATCATCGAGACGGGGCACCATTTCGCGATCGCCGGCAATTACGCGCAGTTCGAGGACGACGGCGCCTTCGGCCTCGCCGGCGCCTTCCGCATCAACGCCAACACGAGCCTCAACGCCGGCGTCGCCGTCGGTGCGGAGGAAGGCAGCGTCGGCGGGCGGGTGGGGCTGAACTTGTCGTGGTGAGGGCGGGGCCGCCGTTGCGCGCTCCGTCGTCATCCCCGCGCAGGCGAGGATCCATGCAGCGGGGTTCCTGGTCGCGATCGGCGCCTCGGCTGAATGGATCCCGGGTCTCCGCTGCGCTCCGCCCGAGATGACGGCGGCGGGCGTCAGATCGCGATCTCCGGAGAGAGGTCGCGCCAGTCGGGATTGTCCCGCTCGATCAGCCGGATCTTCCAGGCGCGGTTCCAGTGCTTCAATTGCTTCTCGCGCAGGATGGCCGCTTCCATGCTGACATGCGCTTCGTAGTAGACGAGTGACTTCAGGCCGTAGCGCTTGGTGAACCCGTCGAAGATCTCTTCCCGATGCTGCCAGACGCGTTGCGGCAGCGCGCTGGTGACGCCGATGTAGAGCGTCCCGTTGTAGCCGCTGGCAAGGATGTAGACGCAAGGTTGCATCTCACGATGATGCGCGTCGATCCGCGGATTGTCAGCCCCGATCGGCTGCGGCTCACTTCACCCCCCAACGCTCGTCGTCATCCCCGCGCAGGCGGGGATCCATACAGCGGGGTTCTTGGTCGCGATCGGGCTCCGGATGAATGGATCCCGGGCCTCCGCTGCGCTCCACCCGGGATGACGGCGAGGGTGGCATGGACGGCTGCGGCCGCGCGCTCCACCGTCATCCCCGCGAAGGCGGGGATCCATGCAGCCGGGTTCCTGGTCGCGATCGGCGCTTCGGCTGAATCCCGGGTCTTCGCTGCGCTCCGCCCGGGATCACGGCGAGGGTGGCCGAAAATGAAGAAGGCCGGCAACTTCATCAGCTGCCGGCCTTCTTCATTTGGAGCCGGGCCCGGCTTGCGCCAGGCCCGGTAGTATCTAGCCTCTTACGAGCAGCCGCTCGTATTTCCACACGTGTCGCACTTCAGGCAGGTGCCGTTGCGCACCATGGTGAAGTTGCCGCATTCGGTGCAGCTTTCGCCCTCGTAGCCCTTCATCCGCGCGATCGCGACCTGCTCGGCCGCCTTCGGCTTCGGCTGGGCGGCGGCCGGCGTCGCGACCGGCTCGGCCTGGCCGACGGAAAGCTCCGTCTCGCTCGCCACGTCGCGCTTGAAGGCGGTGGCGGCGGCGCCGCCGATCGAGGTGGTGCGCAGCGTCGTCACTGTCGAGCCGGTGGTCGCAGGCGCCGTCGTGGCGCCCTTCGATTCCCCGACGCGGTCGACGAGCTTGAAGCGCTCGGTCTTGCCGCGGACCAGGCCGTGGCTGACCGGGGCGGGCTTCGACGTCGGCTGGTCGCCGCCGCCGAGCGTCGTCGCGTTATTGTCCTCGGGCAGGACGTGGGCGAGGTCGTTGCGGCCGAGATAGGACACGGCGAGCTCGCGGAACACGTAGTCGAGGATCGAGGTGGCGTTCTTGATCGCCTCGTTGCCGGTGACCATGCCGGCCGGCTCGAAGCGGGTGAACACGAAGGCCTCGACATATTCTTCCAGCGGCACGCCATATTGCAGGCCGAGCGAGATGGCGATGGCGAAGTTGTTCATCATCGCGCGGAAGGCGGCGCCTTCCTTGTGCATGTCGATGAAGATCTCGCCGAGGCGACCGTCGCGATATTCGCCGGTATGGATATAGACCTTGTGGCCGCCGACATTCGCCTTCTGGGTGTAGCCGGTGCGACGGTCGGGCATGCGCTCGCGCTTGCGGACCTCGCGCTCGATGATCCGCTCGACGATGCGCTCGGCGATCTGTTCGGCGCGCGCCGCGGCGGGCTTCGCCACCAGAGCCTCGACCGCGTCCTCGGCGTCATCCTCGTCATCGGCGAGGAGCTGCGAATTGAGCGGCTGCGACAGCTTCGAGCCGTCGCGATAGAGCGCGTTCGCCTTCAGCGCCAGCTTCCACGACAGCATGTAGGCGTTCTTCGCGTCCTCGACGGTCGCGTCGTTCGGCATGTTGATCGTCTTGGAGATGGCGCCCGAGATGAAGGGCTGCGCCGCCGCCATCATGCGGATGTGGCTCTCGACCGAGAGATAGCGCTTGCCGAGCTTGCCGCACGGATTGGCGCAGTCGAACACGGCGTAGTGCTCGGTCTTCAGGTGCGGGGCGCCCTCGAGGGTCATCGCGCCGCAGACATGGATGTTGGCGGCTTCGATGTCCTTCTTGGCGAAGCCGAGCGCCGGCAGCAGCTCGAAGGCCGGGTCGTTCAGCTGCGCGTCGGTGAAGCCGAGGCCTTTCAGGAAGTCCTCGCCGAGCGACCACTTGTTGAAGACGAACTTGATGTCGAAGGCCGAGGCGAGCGAGCCTTCGAGCTTCTCCAGCACCTCGTCGGTGAAGCCCTTGGCCTTCAGCGTCGTGTGGTTGACGCCCGGCGCCTGGCGCAGCGAGGCGTGGCCGACGGCATAGGCCTCGATCTCGGCGATCTGGTGCTCGGCATAGCCGAGCGTCTGGAGCGCTTCCGGCACGGCGCGGTTGATGATCTTGAAGTAGCCGCCGCCGGCGAGCTTCTTGAACTTCACCAGCGCGAAGTCCGGCTCGATGCCGGTCGTGTCGCAATCCATGACGAGGCCGATCGTGCCGGTCGGCGCGATCACGGTCGCCTGGGCGTTGCGGTAGCCGTGCTGCTCGCCGAGCGCCAGAGCCTTGTCCCAGGCCGCCTTGGCGTGCTCGCCGAGGCGGGCATCCTTCAACGAGGCGTGGTCGAGCGGCACCGGCAGGACCGACAGGCCCTCATAGCCCGTGGCCTCGGCATACGCCGCGCGGCGATGGTTGCGGATGACGCGGAGCATCGGCTCGCGGTTCTTGGCGAAGCCGGGGAAGGGGCCGAGTTCCTTGGCCATCTCGGCCGAGGTGGCGTAGGCGGTGCCGGTCATGATCGCGGTCAGCGCGCCGCAGATGGCGCGGCCTTCGGCCGAGTCATACGGGATGCCGGCGGTCATCAGCAGGCCGCCGATATTGGCGTAGCCGAGGCCGAGCGTGCGGAACTCGTAGGAGAGTTCGGCGATCTCCTTGGACGGGAACTGCGCCATCAGCACGGAGATCTCGAGCACGATCGTCCAGAGCCGGCAGGCATGCTCGTAGCGGTCGACGTCGAAGCTCTTGTCCTCGTTGCGGAACTGCAGAAGGTTCAGCGAGGCGAGGTTGCAGGCGGTGTCGTCGAGGAACATGTACTCCGAGCACGGATTGGACTCGTTGATGCGGCCAGACGCCGGGCTGGTGTGCCACTCGTTCATCGTCGTGTTGAAGTGCAGGCCCGGATCGGCCGAAGCCCAGGCGGCGTGGCCGATCTGCTCCCAGAGGTCGCGCGCCTTCAGCGTCTTGGCGATCTTGCCGTCGGTGCGGCGGATCAGCTTCCAGTCGCCGTCATTCTCGACCGCGCGCAGGAAGTCGTCCGAGATCGAGACGGAGTTGTTCGAGTTCTGGCCGGAGACGGTCAGGTAGGCTTCCGAGTCCCAGTCGGTGTTGTAGGTCGGGAACTCGATGTCTGTGTAGCCCTGCTTGGCGAACTGGATGACGCGCAGGACGTAGTTCTGCGGCACCAGCGCCTTCTTGGCGGCGCGGATCTCGCGCTTCAGGGCGGGGTTCTTGGCCGGGTCGTAGCAATCGTCGCCCGAGCCCTCGCAGTTCACGCAGGCCTTCATGATGGCCTTGAGGTGCTGCGCGTTGATCTTCGAGCCGGTGACGAGGGCGGCGACCTTCTGCTCCTCGATCACCTTCCAATTCACGTAAGATTCGATGTCCGGATGGTCGGCGTCCACCACCACCATCTTGGCGGCGCGGCGGGTGGTGCCGCCGGACTTGATGGCGCCCGCCGCACGGTCGCCGATCTTGAGGAAGCTCATGAGGCCGGACGAGCGGCCGCCGCCGGACAGGCGCTCACCCTCGCCGCGCAGGGACGAGAAGTTGGAGCCGGTGCCGGAGCCGTACTTGAACAGGCGCGCCTCGCGCACCCACAGGTCCATGATGCCGCCCTCGTTCACCAGGTCGTCGCTGACCGACTGGATGAAGCAGGCGTGCGGCTGGGGATGCTCATAGGCCGAGGTGGAGGCAAGCAGTTCGCCGCTCTCGTGGTCCACATAGAAATGGCCCTGGCCCGGCCCGTCGATGCCGTAGGCCCAGAACAGCCCGGTGTTGAACCACTGCGGCGAATTGGGCGCGGCCATCTGCATGGCGAGCATGTAGCGGTGCTCGTCATAGAAGGCCTGGGCGTCGGCCTCGCTGTCGAAATAGCCGCCCTTCCAGCCCCAATAGGTCCAGGTCC
>JAEWAD010000508.1 GCA_023391905.1 Pseudomonadota bacterium
CCCTTGGCCATCTCGTCATGGGTGAACTTCTTGTCGAAGTCCTTCACGCCCATCTTGGCGGCCCGCTCGCGCTGGCTGTCGGCCTGGGTGACGAGGCGGCCCTGCATCTGGCCGCCGATGCAGCGGAGCGCCGCCGCGCCCAGCACGCCAACGGGGGCGCCGCCGATGCCGAGATAGATGTCGATGACGGTCTCGTCCGGATTGGTGGTGTGGATGACGCCGGCGACGTCGCCGTCACCGATCAGGCGCAGCGCGGCGCCGGTGGCGCGGACGTCCTCGATCAGCTTGGCATGGCGCGGGCGATCGAGAATGCAGGCGGTGATCTCGTTGACCGGCACGCCCTTGGCGGCGGCCAGCGCCTGGATGTTCTCCATCGGCGTCGCGTCGAGATCGACGATACCCTTGGCGTAGCCCGGGCCAATCGCGATCTTCTGCATATAGACGTCCGGCGCGTAGAGCAGGCTGCCGCCTTCCGCGATCGCGATCACGGCCAGCGAATTCGGCTGGTTCTTGGCGCAGATGGTCGTGCCCTCGAGCGGATCGAGCGCGATGTCGACCAGCGGGCCGGAACCCTTGCCGACCTTCTCGCCGATATAGAGCATCGGCGCTTCGTCGCGCTCGCCCTCGCCGATCACGACGGTGCCCTCGATCGGCAGACGGTTGAGCTCCCGGCGCATCGCGTCGACGGCGGCCTGGTCGGCGGCCATCTCGTCGCCACGACCGCGCCAGCGGGCGGCCGCGACAGCGGCGCGCTCGGTCACGCGCACGAGCTCGAGCGTCAGGATGCGGTCCAGACCCGCTGCCTTCGCATTACCTGTCATCGCCATGGGGGGTGCTCCGCTTTCAGGCCAGTTGTTCGATTCGTATCATCTGCGGTCGCTCCGCAATATGACCGTCCGCCATAATCAGGTCGAGCGCTTCCTTCACCTGAGCCTCGGTCGTGTCATAGGTGATGAGCATGACCGGTTGCGGCTCCTGCGGCCGCGGATGCTCGGGCGCATCGGCCTTCGGCGCGCGGCGGCGCTGGACGATCGATTCCAGCGAAATGTCGTTCTCCGCCATGCGCTTGGCGATGGATGCGAAAGCACCCGGGCGGTCAAAGACCGAAAGACGGATATAGTAGCCGCCGGCATGGGCCCGCATCGCCGCCCGCTTGTAGGGCTTCAGCGTATGGGCCGGCCGGCCGAACGTGCCGACCACGTCGCCGCGCGCCAGATCGGCAATGTCGCTCATCACGGCCGAAGCCGTCGCGTCGCCGCCGGCGCCAGGCCCCGCCAGCACCAGGCGACCAACGAAGTCCGCCTCGACGGCGACAGCGTTGGTGACGCCGTCGACGCGGGCGATCGGCGAGGATTTCGGCACCATCGTCGGATGCACGCGCTGCTCGATGCCCGTATCCGTGCGGGTGGCGACGCCAAGCAGCTTGATCCGGTAGCCGAGCTCGTCGGCAGCCTCGATATCGGCGGTGGAGATCGAGCGGATGCCCTCGACATAGATGGCGTCGGCGCTGATCTCGGTGCCGAACGCGATTGCCGTCAGCAGCGACAGCTTGTGCGCGGTGTCGAAGCCGTCGACGTCGAAGGTCGGGTCGGCCTCGGCATAGCCGAGCCGCTGTGCGTCGGCGAGGCAGGCCTCGAACGCCATCCCCTCCCGCTCCATCCGGGTCAGGATGTAGTTGCAGGTGCCGTTCAGAATGCCGAAGACGCGCCCGACCGTGTTGCCGGCGAGCGACTCGCGCAGCGTCTTGATGATCGGGATGCCGCCGGCGGCGGCCGCCTCGAAGTTGAGCGAAACGCCCTTCTCTTCGGCGCGGCGCGCGAGCTCGGTGCCGTGCTTGGCAAGCAGCGCCTTGTTCGCGGTCACGATGTGCTTGCCGGCATCGAGCGCGGCGCGGACCGAATCGGCGGCAACGCCGTCGGCTCCGCCCATCAGCTCGACGAAGACGTCGATTTCGCCCGAGGTGGCGAGCGCCATCGGGTCATCGAACCAGGTTACACCGGAAAGGTCGACACCGCGGTCGCGGTTGCGGTCGCGCGCCGAGACGGCGGTGACCACGACCGGGCGGCCGCAACGCAGCGCCAGTTCATCGGCATGGCGCTGCGTGAGCCGCAGCAGGGACGCGCCGACCGTACCGAGGCCGGCGACGCCCAAGCGAAGAGCATTGTTCATAAATTCGCCCCAGAGGGGCCCGGCTTATCGCCGGGCGCTGCTGATCGGGACGACGTTGTGCAATGTTTTGTCGGCCGTTTCAAGGAAGCGACGGACATTCCGCGCGGCCTGACGGATCCGCTGCTCGTTCTCCACGAGTGCAATGCGGACATATTCGTCGCCATGCTCGCCGAAACCGACGCCCGGAGCGACCGCGACGTCCGCCTTCTCGATGAGAAGCTTCGCGAATTCGAGGCTGCCCATGGCCTTGAAGGAGTCCGGAATCGGCACCCAGGCGAACATGCTGGCGCGCGGCGCCGGGATCTGCCAGCCGGCGCGGCCGAAGCTGTCGACCAGCACGTCGCGGCGATGCTTGTAGACCTGGCGCATCTCCTCGATGCAGTCCTGCGGACCGTTCAGCGCCGCGGTGGCCGCCACCTGGATCGGCGTGTAGGCGCCATAGTCCAGATAGGACTTCACCCGCGACAGCGCCGCGATCAGGCGCTCATTGCCGACCGCGAAGCCCATGCGCCAGCCGGCCATGGAGTAGGTCTTCGACATCGAGGTGAACTCGACGGCGACGTCGAACGCGCCCGGCACCTGCAGGATGGACGGCGGCGGCACGTCGTCGAAATAGATCTCGGAATAAGCGCGGGCCGACAGCACGAAGAGATCGTGCTTGCGCGCGTAGGCGACGACGTCGCGATAGAAATCCAGATCCGCGACATGCGCCGTCGGGTTGGACGGATAGCACAGCACGACCGCGAGCGGCTTCGGGATGGAGTGCATCACGGCACGTTCCATCGCGTGGAAGAACTCAGGGCCCGGCTCGACCGGCACCGAACGGATCACGCCGCCGGCCATCAGGAAGCCGAAGGCATGAATCGGGTAGCTCGGATTCGGCACCAGAATCACGTCGCCGGGCGCCGTGATCGCCTGCGCCATGTTGGCGAAGCCTTCCTTGGAACCGATCGTCGCGACGATCTGCGTATTGGGGTCGAGCTTCACGCCGAAACGGCGGTCGTAATAGGCAGCCTGCGCCTTGCGCAGCCCGTTGATGCCGCGCGAAGCCGAATAGCCGTGCACGTCGGGACGACCCGCCGTCTCGGCCAGCTTCTGCACGATGTGCTGCGGCGTCGGCAGGTCAGGGTTGCCCATGCCCAGGTCGATGATGTCGGCGCCTGCGGCTCGAGCGCTCGCCTTAAGCCGGTTGACCTGCTCAAAGACGTATTGCGGCAGACGCCGCACGCTGTGGAACTCGCTCATGGCTCCGGATCCATCTTTCCTGGATAGTAAAATTGCGCCTCACCTGGCGCAGGGTGGTTCTACACCGAACCGCGGACTATGAAAGCACCCTTATTGCGGGCATTTCGTGGCGTCCGCGCCCGGTTCGCCGCAACGCTCTTGAATATCCTTCAGAGTTTGCTTCGCGTGGGTCGCGGCAGTCTTCTCAAGCGCCGCATTCGAGGCCTCGCTGGCCTTGCGGGCCGCATCGGCCGTCCGCGGGTCGTTCTGGCCGGCGCGCGACTTCAGGCTGCCTGTTGCCTTCTCAAGCTCGGCCGGCGTCATCAGCTTGCCGGGCGGCTGGCTGCCGGCCACGTTGATGTTCGGGAACACGCCCGGCCGGTCGAGTTCCGGATCCGGCGTGTTGTCGAACGTCTTGGACAGCTGCTGCGAGCAGCCGGCGAGCGCGGCCGCGAGCGCCAGCGCAAGGACGAACGACGCGGGGCGGTGGCGCAGGATTCCGGTCGGCTTCATCGTGAACTCATCTGGTAAGCGCTGACGGCGAGCGGAATGTTTCGCTCGGCGCGTGAAGTTATTACACTCTGCGCGTCCGGGGAAGCAGCGCAGCTTGCCGGACGACATACTGCGTTCGGGGAAGCGATGGCCAACGATAAATCCGGCAATGACCAAGGCAGCGTCAGCGGCAGCCCCATCAATCTCGTGGTCAAGGATCCCGAAAAGTTCGCGCAGAACATCGCCCGCATGATCGAGGGGCTGACGCGCGCCGCCAACACTTATCTGAAGTCCCGCGAGGACGGCCGCCTCTCCGCCGAAACGACGGACGATATCGCCGAGGTGATCCGCACCCTGGCCAAGGTCGTGGAATACTGGACCGCGGAGCCCGGCCGCAGCATCCAAGCCCAATCAAAGCTTTACGCGAATTATTTCGCGCTTTGGACGAGCATGATGCAGCGCATGTCGGGCATGGCGGTCGCGCCGGTCATCGAGCCGGCGCCGCGCGACAAGCGGTTCAAGGATCCACAGTGGACCGAGAACCAGTTCTTCGACTTCGTGAAGCAGTTCTACCTGATCACGGCGCGCTGGGCCGAGGAGATGGTCGAGGGCGCGGTCGATCTCGACCCGCATATCCGGCTCAAGGCAGCCTTCTATGTCCGCCAGATCGCCAATGCGATCTCGCCCTCGAATTTCCTGTTCACCAATCCGGAGATCCTGCGCGACACGCTCGATTCGAGCGCCGAGAACCTGGCGCGCGGCATGGACATGCTGGCCGAGGACATCGCGGCGGGCGATGGCGAGCTCCGCATCCGCCAGACCGACACGGCGCATTTCGCCATCGGCAAGAACCTGGCGCTGACGCCCGGCAAGGTCATCCTGCAGAACGACGTCTGCCAGCTGATCCAGTACAAGGCGACGACGAAGGAGGTGTTGAAGCGCCCCCTGCTGATCGTGCCGCCCTGGATCAACAAGTTCTACATCCTCGACCTCAACCCGGAAAAATCCTTCATCAAGTGGGCGGTCGAGCAGGGCCACACCGTCTTCGTCATCTCCTGGATCAACCCGGACGAGGAGCAGGCGGCGAAGAGCTTCGAGCACTATATGCGCGAGGGCATACTCGAATCGCTCGACACGATCCAGACCATCACCGGCGAGAATGAGGTGAACGCCATCGGCTATTGCGTCGGCGGCACCCTGCTCTCCTACACGCTCGCCTACATGGCGGCCGTCGGCGACACCCGCGTCGCCTCAGCCACGCTGTTCGCCACCCAGGTCGATTTCACCCATGCCGGCGACCTGAAGGTCTTCATCGACGAGGAGCAGATCGAGGCGGTCGAGAAGAAGATGAGCGTCCGCGGCTATCTGGAGGGGAAGAACATGTCCGCCTCCTTCAACATGCTGCGCTCGAACGAACTGATCTGGTCCTACGTCGTGAACAATTATTTCCGCGGCAAGGAGCCTATTCCGTTCGATCTTCTCTACTGGAACGCCGACGCCACCCGGATGCCGGCGGCGAACCATTCCTTCTATCTGCGCAACTGCTATCTCGACAACAAGCTGGCCGAAGGCGAGCTCAGCGTCGACGGCCATGCGCTGTCGCTCGGCGACATCACCATCCCCGTCTACAACCTCGCCACTCGCGAGGACCACATCGCCCCGGCGCGCTCGGTCTATTTCGGCTCGTCCTTCTTCGGCGGCCCGGTGACCTTCGTCCTCTCCGGCTCCGGCCACATCGCCGGCGTCATCAACCCGCCGTCGCGCGGCAAGTACCAGTACTGGACGGGCCCCGCCCCGCATGGCGACGGCTTCGACGCCTGGCTGGCCCGCGCCGAGGAGCATCCCGGCTCCTGGTGGCCGCACTGGCAGGACTGGATCGCCGCGCAGGATGACCGTCGCGTCAAGGCGCGCACGGTCGGCGGCCGCAAGATCAAGCCGATCGAGGACGCGCCGGGCAGCTACGTCAAGGTCACGGCCTGATCGCGCGGGCTCGGCCCTGAAACGACAACGGCGGCCAGCTGGATAAGCACGGCCGCCGCTGCGGTGGACAGGTCGCGGAGATCAGGCGCCGGCGAGCGCCTGCTCGAGATCCGCGATGATGTCTTCCTTGTCTTCGATGCCGACCGACAGGCGGACGACGTCGGGGCCGGCCCCTGCCTTGGTCTTCTGCGCGTCGCTCAACTGGCGATGCGTGGTCGAGGCGGGATGGATGATCAGCGAGCGCGTGTCGCCGATGTTAGCGAGATGCGAGAACAGCTTGACCGACGACACCACCTGGACGCCGGCGTCATAGCCGCCCTTCAGGCCAAACGTCAGCACCGCGCCGGCGCCACGCGGCACGTAACGGCGGGCGAGATTGTGATAGCGGTCGCCCGGCAGGCCGGCATAGCTGACCCAGCTGACGGCCGGATGATCGGCGAGGTATTCGGCGACGGCCCGCGCATTGTCGGAATGACGCTGCATGCGGAGCGGCAGCGTCTCGATGCCGGTCATGATCAGGAACGAGTTCTGCGGCGAGATCGCCGGGCCGAGATCGCGCAGGCCGAGAACGCGGGTGGCGATCGCGAAGGCGAAATTGCCGAAGGTCTCGGCGAGCACGAGCCCGTTATATTCCGGCAGCGGCTGCGACAGCTTCGGATAGCGCTCCTCGCGCGTCCAGTTGAAGCGGCCGCCGTCGACGATGATGCCGCCCATCGAGTTGCCATGGCCGCCCAGGAACTTGGTCAGCGAATGGACGACAATGTCGGCGCCATGCTCGAACGGCCGGCACAGATAGGGCGTGGCGAGCGTGTTGTCGACAATCAGCGGAACCCCTGCCCGCTTGGCGACGGCCGCGATCGCGGCGATGTCGACGACGATGCCGCCCGGATTGGCGATGGATTCGATGAAGATCGCCTTGGTCTTCGGCGTGATCGCCCGCTCGAAGGAGCCGATATCGTCGGGATCGGCCCAGACGACGTTCCAGCCGAAGCTCTTGAACGAATGGTTGAACTGGTTGATCGAGCCGCCATAGAGCTTGCTCGAGGCGACGAACTCGTCACCGGGCTGCAGCAGCGTGTGGAACACCAGCAGCTGCGCCGCGTGGCCCGAGGCCACCGCCACGGCGGCGGTGCCGCCCTCCAGCGCCGCGACCCGCTCCTCGAGCACGGCCGTGGTCGGATTGGTGATGCGGGTGTAGATGTTGCCGAAGGCCTGCAGGCCGAACAGCGACGCAGCATGGTCGACGTCGTTGAAGACGAACGAGCTGGTCTGGTAGATCGGCGTGATCCGAGCGCCGGTCGTCGGATCGGGCTGCGCGCCGGCATGCACGGCGAGCGTGGCGAACCCCGGCAGTCTGTCTTCGGCCATTCTGATCTCCTCCTCAGGGAATTCTGGTTGTGCGTGTCCTCATCGATAGCCGGAGACGTCCCGGCTTGGCAGCAACTTCTTCGCCAAAAGACACGGATGGGTAGAAACTGAATCCACGCCGCACGCGCTCGACGCGCGCGGCGCGCTCAGCGTACGAGACGCGGGCGCTCGATCGCCGGACAACGATCCATCACGACCTTGATGCCGCGCGCCTCCAGGCGCGCCGCCTCGGCATCGTTGCGAACGCCGAGCTGCATCCAGACGACCTTCGGCAGTGCCGGCAGCGCGAGAACCTCGTCGACGACGCCGCCGATCGCATCCACGTTGCGAAACGCATCGACCATGTCGATCGCGACCGGAACATCGGCCAGGCGGGCGTAGACGGTACGGCCGAACAGCTCGCTGCCCGCGATCCCCGGATTGATCGGGTAGGTCTCGTAGCCCGAGGCTGTCAGGTAGCCGAGCACGCCGTGGCTCGGCCGGATCGCCTTCGGGCTGGCGCCGATCAGCGCGATCGTCCGCGTCTCCGTCAGGATCGCGCGGAGATAGTCGTCGTCATAGTGGTCGTGATTCATGCGCTCACAGCCCCGGAACGATCACCGCGGTCACGGCCCATTGCCCGTCGACCTTGCCGTAGCAAACGCTGGTCGTCTGGAAGCCGCGCGAGATGTCGTTCATCGCGTAGCCGATCTTGGCGGACGGCAGGACCACCGAGTACCAGTCGCCTTCGCCGTCCTCGCCCTCGACCGAGCCTTCCTGGAACGGAACGATCGTGCCGGCAACGAGCTTGGCCAGGACCGGCGCGTCGGTGCTCGGCTTCTCCCGGAACTCGGTGTCTTCGGTCAGGATCCAGAGATTGCCGGACGGCACGCCGGCCGCGTCCGCGATGGCGAGCGCCTTGTCACGGTCGAAGATCGGTTCGGCCGGCGAGCAGATCGCCCCCTTCGCCGTCTTCGAGTGCCCGATCGTCTCCTCGTCCAGCGCATTGCCGAACAGGTCGACGACCAGGCCGTCGAGATCCTCGCGGCTATAGTCGACGTCGCCGCTCGTCGTCAGCGCCGCGGCGTCGTCGAGACGCTGGTCGCCCGGGCGCTTCTCCGGGTCGGACAAGGGATCGGGCGACGCGGAATCCGGGAAGCCGATCATCACGGAATAGATCTTCACCTCCGGCGCGGCGCTCGCCTTGAGCGTACCGACGTCGCCGGACATGATCGCCTTCCTGAGGGTCTCGACGAACGCCTTGAGCTCCGCGTCGTCGGTGCCGGAGGTGTCGTATGTGACGACCACCGGCTCGTAGGGCTTCGGCTGATCCTCGGCAGCGTGCGCGAACGGGCTGGCGAACATCAGGGCCGCACAGGCGGCGGAGGCGAGAAAAAGCGGCTTCATGGCTGCGATCCCGGAAGGACGGGGCGCCCCGCATCGTCGAGTGGCAGGAACGGATTGTAGGCCACTTCCCAGAGATGGCCATCGAGATCGGCGAAATAGCCGGAATAGCCGCCCCAGAACACCTTGGTCGCCTCCTTCACGAGGCGCGCGCCGCAATTGACGGCGTGGGCGAGTGCCGCGTCGACTTCCGCCTCGCTCGTCACGTTGTGCGCGAGCGTCACGGCCCGGAAACCGTCACCGGCCGGCGCCACATTGGCGTCGTCTGCGAGCGCGTTGCGATCGAACAGCGCCAGCACGACGCCGGACAGCTGGAAAAAGGTGATCGCCTCCTGGCTGGCCGATGACGCCTGCCATCCGAGCGCCTCATAGAAGGCACGCGCCTTCGGGACGTTGGCAACGCCGAGCGTCACAATGCTGAGCCGCGGTGCGAGGCCTGTATTCGTCATATTGTCTTCCCCGTCACGATTGGGCGGGCAGCATAACCGATCGCCCCGCCGGGTACAGCGCCCAGCAGGCTCGATCCACGAAAGCCCGTATCGGAGACGAACGGTGTGATAAAACGGTCCCGCCGGGCGGGTCCGTGCAGGAGCGCTATTCGGCGCCGATCAGGAAGGCGAAGGCGAGCGCCGCGCCGAGCAACACGACGAATACGGCCAACCGAAACAACGGATGCTTCCACACAGCCCACATATTGCCCTACCCCAAATCCGATCGAGACGATCCCGGCCTGCGGCGCCGATGGCCGCAACTCCGCCATGCTTGGCAGGCCAAGGGACAACCGGCAAGGGCCACGCCCTATTAATCCCCGTTGCGACCTTGCGGAACCAGCATGTCCTCCGCATTCGCACGTGCCGATTGTCGACAAAACGCAAGTTGCCTACGGTAAAATAATACCATATAAGTAAGGCACTGAATTTACTAAGCTATTTTGAACGTCGGCATTTCGGCGTCGCTTGACGGAATCTGGCGCGCAGGATACACACCCTCACGATCGACGGGACCCCGTGTCCTGTTGCCGCTAATCCTGCCCGCAAGGGCACGAGAAAACGAGTTCAACAATGAGCACCATTTCCACCAAGCCGGCGGATGTCGAGAAGAAGTGGATTCTGATCGACGCTGAAGGGCTGGTCGTTGGCCGCCTCGCCGTGATCGTCGCGAATCGCCTTCGCGGCAAGCACAAGGCCAGCTTCACCCCGCACGTCGACGACGGCGACAACGTCATCGTCATCAATGCTGACAAGGTCGTCTTCACCGGCGCCAAGTACACCGACAAGCGGTACTACTGGCACACCGGCTACGTCGGCGGCATCAAGGAGCGCAGCCCGCGCCAGATCATCGAGGGCAAGTTCCCGGAGCGCGTCCTGGAGAAGGCCGTCGAGCGCATGATCCCCGAGGGTCCGCTCGGCCGTCGCCAGCTCAAGAACCTCCGCGTCTATGGCGGCTCGTCGCATCCGCATGAGGCCCAGCAGCCGGAAGTGCTCGACGTCGGCGCCCTGAATGCCAAGAACAAGAGGATTGCCTGAACATGGCTGATCTCCAGTCCCTCCAGGACCTCGCCGTCATCTCGTCCGAGAATGCGGCTCCTGTCCATGTGCAGAAGCTCGACGCCCAGGGCCGCGCCTACGCGACCGGCAAGCGCAAGAACGCCATTGCCCGCGTCTGGATCAAGCCGGGCACCGGCAAGATCACGGTGAACGGCAAGGAGTTCAAGGGCTACTTCGCGCGCCCCGTCCTGCAGATGCTCGTTCAGCAGCCGATCGGCGTCGCCGCGCGTAGCGACCAGTACGACATCAACGCCACCGTCTCCGGCGGCGGTCTGTCGGGCCAGGCCGGCGCGCTGCGTCACGGCATCTCGAAGGCGCTCACCTACTACGAGCCCGAGCTGCGTGGCGTCCTCAAGAAGGGCGGCTTCCTGACCCGCGACAGCCGCGTCGTCGAGCGCAAGAAGTACGGCCACGCCAAGGCCCGCCGCAGCTTCCAGTTCTCGAAGCGCTAATCGGCGTCTACACGACGTTTTCGAAGGGGCGCTTCGGGCAACCGCAGCGCCCTTTTTCTATGCTTTGTTTCATTGCGGCGTCACGCCCGGCCGGCATGCTTGCAGCCGACGCGCGCGTCACCATCTTCTGAGCCTGAACGGAGGCGAGCCCCATGGTATCCACGGTCTTCATCGACGGCGAAGCCGGCACGACGGGTCTGCAGATCCGCCAGCGGCTCGAAGGCCGCAGCGATATCCGCCTCCTGTCGATCGCGCCCGAGCGGCGCAAGGAAACCGCCGCGCGGGCCGAGCTTCTGAACAGCGCCGACGCCGTCGTGCTCTGCCTGCCCGACGCCGCCTCCAAGGAAGCCGTCAGCCTGATCGACAATCCCAAGGTCAAGGTGGTCGACGCCTCGACGGCGCACCGGACCGCGGCGGACTGGACCTATGGCTTCGCCGAGCTGGACAAGTCGCAGCGGGCGGCGATCGCCGCCTCGACGCGGATTTCCAACCCCGGCTGCTATGCGACCGGCGCGATCGCCTTGCTCCGGCCGCTGGTTTCGGCCGGCCTGCTGCCCGCCTCCTGGCCGGTGACGATCAACGCCGTCTCCGGCTATTCCGGCGGCGGCAAGGCAATGATCGCCGAGTTCGAGGATCCGAATGCCGCGAACTACAGCCATGAGAATTTCCGCATCTATGCGCTGCCCCTGCAGCACAAGCACGTGCCGGAGATCCAGAAGCACGGCAAACTCGATCTGCGCCCGATCTTCGCGCCGGCCGTTGGCCGCTATGCGCAGGGCATGATCGTCGAGATTCCGCTGCATCTGGAGCAGATCCCCGGCCAGCCGAGCCTGGCCGCGGTCAACGCGGCGCTCGCCGCGCACTATGCCGGCGAACGCTTCGTCACGGTCGCCGACCTCGCCGAGAGCGGCGCCATGACCGGCCTCGATCCCGAGGGCCTGAACGGCACCAACCGGATGAAGCTCTTCACCTTCGGCACAGAGGGCGCCGGCCAGGTCCGCCTCGTCGCCCTGCTCGACAATCTCGGCAAGGGTGCCTCGGGCGCCGCCGTGCAGAACCTGAACCTGGTTCTCGGCCTCGACGAGGCCAGCGGCCTCAACTGAGCCGCCAGGACCGTTTGGCGACGGGACCCGCCTGACGCAGGCCCCACCGCCGCTCCCGCGCATTTGTTTGCCGTCCGGCATTGCCGGCCGTTTCCTTGACGCAGCGTCAGCGCTACCCTGAGTTTAGCCGCCCGAATGAGGCGGCATGAACGGAGGGAGCACGACATGACCGTCACCGTCCTTCTTCATCCCGTCATCGACAAGGGCGTCCGTCCGGGCGCCGACAACTTTGCCGGCGGGACGCTTCTCTGCCATTGCCTCGACAATCCGGTGAAGGTGACCGTCAAGGGACAGGTCGCCCATAACCACGCCTGCGGCTGCACCCAGTGCTGGAAGCCGGGGGGCGCGATCGTCTCGATCGTCGCCGTCGTACCGACCGAGAACGTCACGGTGAGCGCCAACGGCGACAAGCTGAAGCTGGTCAATCCCGACGCCACGATCCGGCGCCACGCCTGCAAGGTCTGCGGCGTGCACATGCATGGCCCGGTAGAGAAGGACCACGCCTTCAAGGGGCTCACCTTCGTCCATCCGGAACTGTCGCGTGAGGATGGCTGGCAGGCGCCGCAGTTCGGCGCCTTCGTCTCGTCGCTGATCGAGGGAGGCGTCCAGCCGGACAAGATGGCCGGCATCCGCGCCCGCTTCCACGAGCTCGGCCTCGAACCCTATGACTGCCTGTCGCCGACGCTGATGGACGCGCTGGCGATCTTCGCGGCGAAGAAATCCGGTGTACTGAAGGACTGACGCCGACGATCAGGTGTGGCTGAGAATGTTCACGAGGCGGCCGAAGGGATCGCGCACATAGAAGCGCCGCACGCCCCACGGCTCGGTCGCCGGGCCGTATTCGATCGGCAGGCCGGCGCCTCGAACGCGCGCCAGCACGTCGTCGAGATCGTCGACTTCGATGGATAGATCCGGCACCGGCGTGCCGGAGCCGCCTTCGCGAGCGATGCTGATCTGCGGGGTCGTGGCGACATCGGTCGCGAAGCTGACGATCCAGCCATGGTCCATGACGACCTCCATGCCGAGGATGTCGCCGTAGAACGCCTGGGCGGCCATGGGATCGGGGCTCCCGATATTCGCCACGACGCGCCTGACAACCATGGCTTTACTCCCCCTATCCCGCCGGGCCGGACCTAGACCGCCTGCCCCGCCACCCAGCCGGACGACCAGGCCCACTGGAAGTTATAGCCGCCGAGCCAGCCGGTCACGTCGACCACCTCGCCGATGAAATAGAGGCCGGGCACGTCGCGCGCCTCCATCGTCTTCGAATCGAGGTCGTTGGTGTCGACGCCACCGAGCGTGACCTCGGCCGTGCGGTAGCCCTCCGAGCCGAGCGGCTTTACCCGCCAGGCGTTGATCGATGCCTCAACGCGGCGCAGCGCCTTGTCGGAGAGATCGGCGAGATTGCCCTTGGCACCCTCCTCGTCGGCGATCAGCTGCGCCAGCCGCTTCGGCAGCAGCGTCGCGAGCACCGTGCCGAGCGCCTGCTTGCCGCGATCGGCCTTGGCCGCCTTCAGCTCCGCGAACAGATCCGTTCCCGGCAACATGGCGAGCGTGATCTCGTCGCCCTCGCGCCAATAGGAGGAGATCTGCAGGATCGCCGGGCCCGAGAGGCCGCGATGCGTGAACAGCATCGCCTCGGCGAAGCTGGTCTTGCCGTGTTTCGCGATCGCATCGACCGCAACGCCGGCGAGCGGCGCCAGCCGTTCCAGCATCGCGCCATCGAAGGTCAGCGGCACGAGGCCCGGGCGGGTCTCGACGAGCTTCAGGCCGAACTGGCCGGCGATCTCGTAACCGAGCCCGGTCGCGCCCATCTTGGGGATCGACTTGCCGCCGCTCGCGATCACCAGCGACTTGCAGACGACGTCGCCCGACGCGGTCGCGACGCGAAAACCGCCATCGACGCGATGCTCGACCCGCTTCACCGTCGTGCCGAGCCGGAGCTCGACACCGGCGCGCTGCATCTCCGCGACCAGCATCTCGATGATCTGCTTCGACGAGCCGTCGCAGAAGAGCTGACCCAGCGTCTTCTCGTGATAGGCGATGCCGTGCCGCTCGACGAGGCCGATGAAATCGCGCTGCGTGTAGCGTGACAGCGCGGAAATGCAGAAACGCGGATTCTGCGAGATGAAGTTCTTCGGCGCGGCGTTCACATTGGTGAAGTTGCAACGGCCGCCGCCGGAGATGCGGATCTTGTCGCCGGCCGACGACGAATGGTCGATCACCGCGACCCTGCGCCCGCGCTTGCCAGCCTCGATCGCGCACATCATTCCGGCTGCGCCGGCGCCGATCACGACGACGTCGAAGAAATTCGAAGGAGATGCCGTCACGCCGACGCTCCGAACACCTGCTCGATGTCGGCGGCCGTCAGCAGCCGGTAGGCGCCGGGCTCGAGATCGGCGGGCAGGTCGAGCAGGCCGATCCGGTCGCGATGCAGCGCCGTGACGTGGTTGCCGACGGCAGCGAACATGCGGCGCACCTGATGATAGCGCCCCTCATGCAGCGTCAACGTCGCCTGCTTCGGCCCGACGACCGCCATCTCGGCCGGCAGCAGCGGCTTGTCCTCGCCCTCGAGCATCAGGCCACCCGCCGCGAAAATCGCCGCCTCGTCGCCATTCAAGGGCCGGTCCAGCGTCACCTGGTAGCGCTTCGGCACGTGGTGGCGCGGCGAGATGATGCGATGGAGCAGCGCGCCGTCATCCGTCATCAGCAGCAGGCCAGATGTCTCCTTGTCGAGGCGCCCGACGGTCGAGATCACCGGATCGCGCCGGCGCCAGCGCTCGGGCAGCAGCGAATAGATCAGCGCCCCGGTCTCCTTGTGCGAGCAGGTGACGCCGAGGGGCTTGTGGATCATCAGCGCCAGGCCCGGCGGCGGATCGAGCGGCTCGCCGGAGACCGTCATCCGGGTCGCGAGATCGGCCTTCACATAGACGTGCTGCGCCGGATCGGTCTCGGCCTCGCCGTCGAGGATGACGCGGCCGGAATGGATCAGGTTCTGCACCTCGCGGCGGGTGCCATAGCCGAGATTGGCGAGCAGCCTGTCGAGCCGCGCCGAGGGAATGGATTTGCTCATTTGCGCGCCTCGTAGATCTTGAAGCCATCCGCCTCGGCAACCAGCGTCGACCGGGCGAACAGCGCCTTCAGGGGCTCTTCGTAGGGAAGGTGACGATTGGCCGTCAGCCAGCAGCGACCGCCCTTGGCGAGCGATTCCGCGGCGCGGCGGATGAAGGTCTGGCCGAGCGCCCTGTCCTCGGCGCCGCCATCGTGGAAGGGCGGGTTCATGACGACGAAGTCGAGATCGGCGGGCAGGTCACGCGCGCTGCGCAGGTCCGCCCAGCGGATGTCGGCACGCGGATCGACGACATTGCGCGCCGCCGCCTCGGTGGCGCGGCGGTCGACGTCGAGCATCGTGAGCGACGTGACCGCCTCGCCGGCCAGCACGGCGCGCGCGAGATAGCCGAGGCCGCAGCCGAAATCGGCGCCCCGGCCCGAGAGCGCCGGCAGGTGCTTCAGGAGCAGCGCGCTGCCCGGATCGACGCGGTTCCACGAGAACACGCCAGGCTGCGACCAGAGTCCCGTCTCCGGAACGAATTGCTGCGCGCCGGCCTCCAGTACCTCGGCCAGCCCAACGAGTTCGTCGGGGCGGGTGGCGACGCAGACGCGGTGATGGCGGAGCGGTGTCTCGTGGATCTCGCAGCCGAAACCGCGCAGCTCCTTGGCGAGCCGTGAGCCGCCCTTGTCCTTCGGCGCCATCACGGTAAACGACGCGCCAGGCTTCAGCGCGCGCAGCGCATGGGCGATCTCGAAGCGCCGCTCGATCGTCCCGGGCGGCGCCAGCATCACCATGGCGTCGAGCGAGGCGTCGGGACGACGCTCCAACGCCGCGCTGCCCGGTACGAGCGGCGAAAACTGGACGGCGCCGCGCGGCACCTCGGCCAATTCGGCCGGCGGCGCGCCATAGACGCCTGTGGTCAATTCTTCGGTCATCGAACTCTCGTGCACATTTTGTGCTGTTCCTAGCCTGCCTGCCGCCATGGTGAAAGGTTGGCTCGCCGTTCTAATCTCGGCCCGAGGAGAATCATGCCCCCATGCGACCGGAAATCCTGAACCCGCTGTTCCGTCCCGTGACGAGCCTGACCGGCGTCGGCCCGAAGATCGGCGAGGCGATGGGCCGGCTGCTCGGCACGGGCGAGGCCGGCGACCCGCCGCGCGTCACGGATCTCCTGCTGCATATTCCCGTGGGCCTGATCGACCGCCGCAACCAGCCCGGCATCGCGCTTTCGCCCGAAGGCGCCATCGTCACGCTGGAGGTCCGGATCGACCGCCACATGCCGCCGCCACGCGGCAACCGGCGCGTTCCCTACCGCGTCATGGCGCATGACGAGACGGGCGAGATCGGCCTGGTTTTCTTCCGCGGCGACCAGGCTTTTCTCGAACGTGCCATGCCGGTCGGCGAAACGCGCTTCATCAGCGGCAAGGTCGAGTGGTTCAACGGCCGGCCGCAGATGGTCCATCCCGACCACATCGTCGACCGCGAGGCCTTCGAGAGCCTGCCGATGGTCGAGCCCGTCTATCCGATGACGGCGGGCCTCGCTCGCAAGACGCTCGGCCGCGCCATCCGTTCCGCCCTCGACAGCCTGCCGGATCTGCCGGAATGGAACGATCCGCCGCTGATGGCGCAGCGGCGCTGGACGAGCTTCAAGGATGCGCTCGAGACCGTGCACGCGCCCGCGACGCCGACCGACCTCGCGCCGGAAGGACCGGCGATCAGCCGCCTCGCCTATGACGAGTTCCTCGCCAACCAGCTGGCGCTGATGCTGACGCGCGCCAATCTCCGCAAGGCGACCGGCCGGGCGCGGATCGGCGACGGGCGGATGCGGCGCGCCATCCTCGCGGCCCTGCCTTTCACGCTGACGGGCAGCCAGCAGGCGGCGATCGCGGAGATCGAGCAGGATCTCGCCTCGAACGAACGCATGCTGCGCCTCCTTCAGGGCGACGTCGGCTCGGGCAAGACGATGGTTGGCCTGATGGCGGCGGCGACCGTGATCGAGGCCGGCAGCCAGGCGGCACTGATGGCGCCGACCGAGCTGCTGGCCCGCCAGCACGCGAAGACCTTGCTGCCGCTCGCCGAAGCCGCCGGCATCCGCATGGCGATCCTGACGGGCCGCGAGAAGGGCCGCGAGCGGGCGGAGATCCTGGCCGGACTCGACGACGGCTCGATCGACCTCGTCGTCGGCACCCATGCGGTTTTCCAGGCCGGCGTCGAGTTCCGCGATCTCGCCCTCGCCATCGTCGACGAGCAGCACCGCTTCGGCGTGCACCAGCGATTGGCGCTCTCGGCCAAGGGCGCGGCAACCGACATCCTCGTCATGACGGCGACGCCGATCCCGCGCACGCTGGTGCTGACCGCCTTTGGCGACATGGACGTCTCCAAGCTCCCCGACAAGCCGGCCGGCCGCCAGCCGATCGAGACGCGGACCGTGCCGCTCGAACGGCTCGACCAGGTCGTCGGCCGCATCCGCGCCGCGATCGCCGAGGGCGCCAAGGCCTATTGGGTCTGCCCGCTGGTCGAGGAATCCGAGGAGGTCGACGCCGCGGCGGCGCAGGACCGCTTCGTCGATCTGGAGCGGGTGCTTGGACCGGTCGTCGGCCTCGTGCATGGCCGCATGAAGGCTGCCGAGAAGGACGATGCGATGCGGCGCTTCCAGCGCGGCGAGACGCGCGTGCTGGTCGCCACCACGGTGATCGAGGTCGGCGTCGACGTGCCCGACGCGACGATCATGGTGATCGAGCATGCCGAGCGCTTCGGCCTGGCGCAGCTGCACCAGCTGCGCGGCCGCGTCGGGCGCGGCTCCAAGGCATCGCCCTGCCTGCTGCTCTACAAGGGGCCGCTCGGCGAGGTGGCGCATGACCGGCTCGCGATCATGCGCGATACCGAGGACGGCTTCCGCATCGCCGAGGAGGATCTTCGCCTGCGCGGCGAGGGCGAACTGCTCGGCACGCGTCAGTCCGGCACCCCGGGTTTCAAGGTGGCGCGCTTCGAGCATCACGGCGCGCTGCTGGACGTCGCCCGCGACGATGCGCGCCTGATCGTCGAGAAGGACCCCGCCCTCACCTCGCCGCGCGGCGCCGCCCTGCGTCTGCTGCTCTATCTGTTCGGCCGCGACGAGGCGATCAAATTGCTCAGGGCGGGTTGATGCACGATGAAGTCGTGATTTCATGATCCATCGCGGCTATTGAGGTGCCACAGCCGTCGAAGCAGCATCCCTGACATGAGACTTGCCTCCCTCCTCGATCGGGCCTTGAGCCGCAGCCGCGCGCTCGTCCGCACGGGCGAACCCGCCCTGCTCGTAGTGGCGGCGCTGATCGGCTGCCTCGCCGGCGTCGCCGTCACCGTGATGAGCCGTCTTGCGCAATGGCTGCACGTCGTCCTGTTCGCGATCGGCCGCGACGACTTCCTCAGCGCCACGGCGACCATCACGCCGTCCTGGCGCGTGCTGGCGACCGCAGGCGGCGGGCTGGTGCTGGGGGTGATCTACCTGCTCTTCCGGCGTTCGCAGCAGATCGTCGATCCGATCGAGGCCAATGCACTGCATGGCGGCCGCATGTCGCTGCGCGACAGTCTTCGGGTTGCCATCGAGGCCGTCGTCTCGAACGGATCCGGCGCCTCGGTCGGCCTCGAGGCGGGCTACACGCAGCTCGGCGGCGCGATGGCCTCCCGCATCGGCCAGCGTCTGCATATGCGCCGCGCGGACCTGCGCACGGCCGTCGGCTGCGGCGCGGCGGGCGCCATCGCCGCCCCCTTCAGCGCGCCGCTGACGGGCGCCTTCTACAGCTTCGAGCTGATCATCGGCGTCTACAGCGGCGCCAATATTGCCCCGGTCATGGCGGCCGCCATCTCCGGCTTCCTCGTGGCCCAGGGATTGGGGGCGGCGGCCTACACCATCGAGGTGCCGGGTTCTCTCACCCTGCACGCGGCGGACTATCCGCCCTACCTGATCCTCGGCATCCTCGCCGGCCTGGCGGCGATCGCCATCATGCGGCTGGTCACCCTCGCCGACGTCGCGTTCCAGAAGAGCCGCCTGCCCCGCGCCATCCGGCCCGCCATAGGCGGCCTCATCATCGGCGCCATGGCGCTCTACACCCCGCAGGTTCTCGCGGCCGGGCACGGCGCCATGCATCTGAACCTCGTCCAGGCGGTTCCCGTCGGCCTGCTGCTGACGGTACTCCTGATGAAGATCGCCAGCGTCGCGGTGTCGCTCGGCTCCGGCTTCCGCGGCGGCATGTTCTTCGCTTCGCTCTTTCTCGGCGCGCTGATCGGCAAGCTGTTCGCGATGGGCGTCACGACCATCGTCCCGACCAGCAGCATCGATCCGGCCGCCGCGGCCATCGTCGCCATGAGCGCGCTCGGCGTCGGCATCGTCGGCGGCCCGCTCACCATGACTTTCCTCGCCCTGGAGGCGACGGGGGACCTCGCCATCACCGGCATCGTGCTGGCCGCTTCGATCCTGTCCGCCCTCACGGTGCGCCAGCTCTTCGGCTACTCCTTCTCGACCTGGCGACTGCATCTGCGCGGCGAAACCATCCGCAGCGCCATCGATGTCGGCTGGCTGCGCGGCCTGACGGTGGGACGGATGATGCGAACCGACGTGCGCACGGTGCTCGCCACCATGCCGGCCGACGCCTTCCGCAGCCTCTTCCCGCTCGGCTCGACGCAGCGCGTCGTCGTCACCGACGCGGACGGCCGCTATGTCGGCATCGTGTTGGTGGCGGAGATCCATTCCGCCCCTGCCTCTTCCGAGGACGAGACGATCCAGCCCTTCTGCCGGCACGCGGACAAGATGCTCTATCCCAGCATGAGTGCCCAGGCGGCCGCGAAGATCTTCGAGATGGCCGAAAGCGAGGAACTCGTGGTGGTCGACGGCTCGACGACCCGCCAGGTCGTGGGGCTTCTCACCGAGGCGCACCTGTTCCGCCGCTATGCCGAGGAGCTCGACAAGGCGCGCCGCAACCTTGCCGGAGAGAACTAGAAAAGACCCGCCATGGTTGCGATGATCAATTTGATTATTTCAAATCCTGAAATGACTTGCGGCCATAATAGATCGTAAACCATACAATCTGCTTCACGACACTGTTGCCAATGGGTCACAGCAATTTGAGCGAATTCGGTTAGGGTGGATTCAACCTGTTGAGGACTTCCCCATGACCGTTTCCCGCCTTTCGCTCCTTGCCGCGACCCTGCTCGCCACCACCCCTGCGCTGGCCGCCGACCTGACCTACGAGCCCGCCCCCGTCGCGGCGCCGGCCTCGGTCTACAACTGGACCGGCTTCTATATCGGCCTCAATGCCGGCTATGGCTGGGGCGACATCGACACCACCGACAATTCGATGACCACGACCGGCCCGCTCGTCGGCGTCGGCCAGGGATCCTTCCCGTCGACGACCTTCCCCGGCGCGGACGGCTCGGCCAGCGTCGACGGCCTGCTCGGCGGCGCCCAGATCGGCTACAACTACCAGGTCGGCACCTGGGTGTTCGGCGCCGAGGCCGACTACCAGGCCGTGGACCACAAGACCTCGTCGAGCTTCCTGGGCTCGGTCGCCGGCCCCTATTACGAGACCTCGGCCGAGTTGCAGTCCTTCGGCACGGTGCGCGCCCGCATCGGCTATGCCATCGACAATTTCCTGATCTACGGCACCGGCGGCCTCGCGGTCGGCCAGGCTGAAGCCGGCCTCAGCATCCAGGGCGGCGTTCCCGGCGATCTGCGGGGCGACCGGTTCAGCCAGACCGAGAAGCAGACCATGGTCGGCTTCGCTGTCGGCGCCGGCGCGGAATGGGCGATCGCCCACAGCAACTGGTCGGTGAAGGCGGAGTATCTCTACGCCGACTTCGGCAAGAAGACCTTCGACTTCGACTTCGGCAACGGCAACACGGCCACCAGCCGCGGCGACGTCAGCACCAGCATCGTGCGCGCCGGTCTGAACTACCGCTTCTGATCGAGGCGAGACGACAAGAACAGAAAAGCCCGGTCGCGAGACCGGGCTTTTTTCATGGAAACTCAGGAGCCTGGAACCTCAGGAGCCTGCGCGCCGTGTCAGAACGGGCGCGGCCGGCGCCCCGGCCGGCGTCTCGACGGCGGCGCTGTTTTCGGGCGCCCCG
>JAEWAD010000522.1 GCA_023391905.1 Pseudomonadota bacterium
AGCCACGACGCCGCGCTGCTGGCGCGGATCTGCGACCGGCGCGAGGCGATGGGTCCGGGTGGTCCCGTGCCCTGCGCCGCCGAGCCCCTGCACGCGGCCGCGCGCGTCGCGTCCTGATTGGCTGGCCCGCCATTCGGCAAGCCCTGCCACCCCCTCTTCTTCACCTCTCCCATGGGGAGAGGTGAAAGGAGAGTGCCGCCCCTCCGGGCCCGCGTCCGAAGCCCGATCCGGCCTCAGAGGCCGTTGGCGATCGTCGTGCCCTTCTCGCCGCGGATGGCGGCCGGAATGTCGGCCAGCGCGCAGATGATCGAGCGGCCGCCGGCCAGACGGGCGAACTCCTTCGCCGCATCGACCTTCGGCCCCATCGATCCCGCCGGGAACTTGTGGCGGTCGAGATCGTCGGGACTGATGGAGCGGATCGCCTTCTGGTCGGGCGTGCCCCAGTCGAGATAGACGGCGTCGGCATCGGTCGCGCAGACGAAGACGTCGGCGGAGATGTCGCGCGCCAGCAGTCCGGAGGCGCGGTCCTTGTCGATCACGCATTCGACGCCGACCAGCCGCCGCTCGGCGCCCGGCTCGTACATGGTCGGGATTCCGCCGCCGCCGGCCGCGATCACGACAACGCCCTTCTCGAGCAGCCAGCGGATGGGCTGGATCTCGAAGATCCGCTTCGGCGCCGGCGAAGGCACCACGCGGCGCCAGTACTTGCCGTCGGGCTTGACGGTCCAGCCGCGCGCCGCCGCCTCCTGCTTGGCCTCCTCCTCCGAATAGACCTTGCCGATGAACTTGGTCGGGTCCTGGAAGGCGGGGTCCTCGGCCGACACCTCGACCATGGTGAGGATGGTGGCGAGCGGCCGCTCGAACGGGATCAGGTTGCCCAGCTCCTGCTCGATCATGTAGCCGATCATGCCCTCTGTCTCGGCGCCGAGCACGTCGAGCGGCGCGTCCTCGCCCGGATAGGCCTCCTCCTGCAGGGCGAGCAGACCGACCTGGGGTCCGTTGCCATGGGTGACGACGACCTCGTGCTCGGCCACGAGCGGGGCCAGCGCCTCGGCCGCCACCTTGGCGTTCCGGCGCTGGTTCGACGCGGTCAATTCCTCCCCGCGTCGAAGCAGGGCGTTGCCGCCCAGCGCGATGACGATGCGGGCCATGTCAGGACCCCAGCGTCGCGACGAGGATGGCCTTGATCGTGTGCAGCCGGTTCTCGGCCTGCTCGAAGGCGATGTTCATCGGGCTCTCGAAGACCTCGTCGGTGACCTCCATCTCGCTGATGCCGAACTTCTCGAAGATGTCCTGGCCGACCTTGGTATCGGTGTTGTGGAACGCCGGCAGGCAATGCATGAACTTGACGCGCGGATTGCCCGTCTTCTTCATCAGCGCCATGTTGACCTGGTACGGCATCAGCAGCTTGATGCGCTCGGCCCAGACCTCCTTCGGCTCGCCCATCGAGACCCAGACGTCGGTGTGGACGAAGTCGACGCCCTTGACGCCCTTGTCGACGTCGTCGGTGATGGTGATGCGGGCGCCGCTCTCGGCCGCCATGCGCTTGGCCAGCGCCTGCACCTCGTCATGCGGCTGGTTCTCGCGCGGCGCCACCAGGCGGACGTCGCACCCCATCATCGCGCCGAGCACGAGCAGCGAATTGCCCATGTTGTTGCGGGCGTCGCCGAGATAGGCATAGCTGATCTGGCTCTTCGGCTTCTCGGAATGCTCGACCATGGTCAGCATGTCGGCGAGCATCTGCGTCGGATGCCAGTCGTCGGTCAGGCCGTTATAGACGGGGACGCCGGCATATTTCGCCAGCTCCTCCACCATGCCCTGGCCGGAGCCGCGGAACTCGATGGCGTCGAACATGCGGCCGAGGACGCGGGCGGTGTCCTTCATCGATTCCTTGTGCCCGATCTGGCTGCCGGAGGGATCGAGATAGGTGACATGCGCGCCCTGGTCGTGGGCGGCGACCTCGAAAGCGCAGCGCGTGCGGGTCGAGGTCTTTTCGAAGATCAGGCAGATCTCCTTGCCGGTCAGCGTCGGCTGCTCGGTGCCGGCATATTTCGCCCGCTTCAGGTCGCGCGACAGCTCGAGAAGATAGAGCATCTCGCGCTGGGACACGTCGTCCAGCTTCAGATAGCTGCGTCCACGCAGATTGAATGACATCTCACCATCCCTCCCTCTGTGTTCAGTAGGCAGGGTCGCGCAAGATCGGACACGTCATGCAATGTCCGCCGCCACGCCCTCGTCCAAGTTCCTGGCTCGATATTGTGATGACTTCGATGCCCGCCTTGCGGAGCAGCGTATTGGTGTGGACGTTGCGGTCGTAGCCGACGATCACACCCGGCGCGAGCGCGACGACGTTGTTGCCGTCGTCCCACTGCTCGCGCTCCTGCTCGAAATCATTGCCGCCCGTCTCGACGACCAGCAGGTCCGAGAGGCCGAGCGCCTCCTTGTAGATGTCGAACAGATGACCCCGCTCGCGCACGATCTCGATCCCGTCATTGCCGGTCGGCCTCAGGGAGTAGCAGGTTATCTCGTCCACCACCTCGCGGAAGGCCGTCACCTTGTCGTGATCGAGGCAGGTGAACACCGTGTCGAGATGCATCGCCGCGCGCGATTTCGGCATCGCGCAGGCGATCACGCGCTCGGCCGCCCCGGCATTGAACAGCCGCATCGCGACCTGGTTGACCGCCTGCCGCGTCGTCCGCTCGCCCATGCCGATCAGCACGACGCCCCTGCCGATCGGCATGACGTCGCCGCCCTCCATGCTGGTCTCGCCCCAGTCCTCGTCGCTGTCGCCCCACCAGATGTCGAACTCGTTCTCGGTGAAGACGGGATGGAACTTGTAGACGGCGCGCTGGAACAGGGTCTCCGGCTTGCGCGCCGGCCAGAACATCGGATTGACGGTGACGCCGCCATAGATCCAGCAGGACGGATCGCGCTGGAACAGCGCGTTCGGCACCGGCGGAACAAGAAATTCGGTCGGCGACAGCGCGTCCCGCATCAGCGGGGTCACCAGATCCGACGGCAGGTCGCTGACGACGATGCCGCCCAGCATGTGGCGCGCCAGCTGGTGCCCGCCGAGCTCGTTGAGCCAGGGGCGCAGGATGCGGGCCAGCGTCGGCCCGACGCGGTTGTCGCTGATGCTCCGGTCGAGCACGAAGGCGCGGCCCTCGGGCGAATCGTCGAAGACCTCCGTCAGCATGTCCTGGATGTCGTAGACGTCGACGCCGCGATCCTTCATCCGCAGGACGAAATCGGCATGATCGGCGCGCGCCTTCTGAACCCAGATCACGTCGTCGAACAGCAGGTCGTGGCAGTTGGCCGGGGTCAGCCGCTCATGCGCGAGGGATGGCCTGGAGACGAGCACCTTGCGGAGCTGGCCGATCTCAGAATGGACTCCGAGCTTCATGGACTGTTCCTTCCGAGGGTTGCGGCGGGCGTCTCGACATGCCGCTGGGAAATCCGCCACTTGATGAAGACATGGACCGGGATGCCCGCCAGGACGAGTAGCGCGCCGAGAAAGACGACCTCGCTGCCGGCGCCGTGAATGGCCCAGCCCGAATAGATGAAGCCGAGCGAGCCCAGGATCGCGACCTTGGCGGATTGCGCGCCGGCCAGCGGCCGCCCGCGCCGGATCCGGATCATCAGCTCGGCGAAGGAACAGAGCGCGTAGGGCAGCAGGCTCGACATCACCGCCAGCAGGATGATGGTGTTGAACGCCTCGACCAGGCCGCGCGAAAAATTCATCACCACGAGCAGGCCCGCCAGCACGTTCGAGAAGATGAGCGCGTTGGCCGGCGTGCCGAAGCGGGAGAGCTCCGCCATCGGCGCCGGGAACACGCTGTCCTTCGCCGCGCCATACGGCACCTGGCCGGTCAGAAGCGTGAAGCCGTTCAGCGTGCCGAAGGTCGAGATCACGGCGCCGAGCGCGACGAGGATGCCGCCGGTCGGCCCCCAGAGCACGCGCGCGACATCGGCGAGCGGCGCCGTCGAGGCGCCGAGCTGGGCCGGCGACACCACGCCGATCGCGACGGTCGTGACGGCGATGTAGACGATGGCGGCGATCAGCACGCCGAGGATGGTCGCCCTGGCGATCGTGCGCTCCGGATTGCGGACGGAGCCGGACGGGACGGTGGCGGATTCGAGGCCCAGATAGGCCCATAGCGTCAGTGCCGCGGCGGCCGAGATCGCGGCGAGGTCCGACTTTCCGCTGAGATTGGCGGGCGTGAAATTCGCCGGATCGATCCAGAACAGGCCGAACACGCCGATCAGCAGCAGCGGCACCAGCTTCAGGACCGTCGTCACCACCTGCACAGCGCCGGCCTGCTGCACGCCGCGCACGTTGAGCAGGGTCAGCGCGGCGATGGCGACGAGCGCCACCCACATCGCCAGCGTCGGCGACTGCCCGACCGCCGGGACGAGGTAGCCGACATAGCCGGCGAAGGCGACGGCGACGCCGGCATTGCCCGTCCAGAGCGCGATCCAGTAGCCCCAGGCGATGATGAAGCCGGCGAACTCGCCATAGCCGGCCTCGCAATAGGCATAGGGACCGCCCGTCTTGGTGACGATGCGCGACAGCCGCCCGAAGATGATCGACAGCACGATGGCGCCGGCCGAGGTCAGCAGCCAGCCGAAGATCGAGATCGGGCCGATCGCCGCCAGCGACGCCGGCAGCAGGAAGATGCCCGAGCCGATCATGTTGCCGACGACCAGCGCCGTGCAGGTGAGGAGCCCCAGTTCACGCGGGGCTTCCGTGACCGGCGAGGATGCGACGCTGCCACTGGACATCGGAATCAGCCGGGCGCCGGCTGGGTCGTGGCCGGAGCGGCAGGAGCGGATGGCGCGGCGGGCGCCGTCGGCAGCGCCGGCGAGTCCGAGACCAGCGCGGCGATGCTGAGGCCACCGATGATGATGACCATCAGGATGACGAGGAGCGGCCAGAGGAAGCGCAGCCAGCGGTCATACGAGACGCGCCCGATCGCCAGGCCACCCATCACCACGGCGAAGGTGGGGTTGAACAGGTTCACCCAGCCATTCGCGGACTGGTAGGCCGTGACCGCGAGGTCGCGCTTCACGCCGGCGAAGTCCGACAGCGGCGCCAGGATCGGCATCGTCAGCACGGCGAGGCCGGACGAGGACGGCACCAGGAAGGACAGCAGCGTCTGGAAGGCCAGCATGACGTTGATGAAGGCGACGTCGCCGAAATCGGCGAGCAGCTTGGCCAGCGCGTCGAGGATGGTGTCGGTGATCTTGCCGGCGTCCATGACGACGACGATGCCGCGGGCGACGCCGATGATCAGGGCGACGCTCAGGAGGTCCTTGGCGCCGTTGACGAAGGTGGTGACGTAGTCCTCCTCGTCCATCCGCGTCTCGGGCGAGAACTTGGCGACGATCCAGATCAGGATCGACATGCCGAGGAACAGGGCGGACATCTCCGCCATCCACCAGCCGAGCTTGATGACGCCGTAGAGCATCATGATGAAGGTGATGCCGAACAGGATCAGGATGAGGCTGCGCACATTGGTGAAGGCCGGCAGCGCATCATGGCGGCCGGCGCCCTTCAGGAAATGCGCCAGGTTCTCGTCGTGCTGGTCGGCGACGACGGAGGCGGCCGGATTGGCGTGCACCCGCGCCGCGTAGCGCATGACGAAGAAGATGCCCGCCGCGAGACAGAGCGCCAGCAGGATCAGGCGCAGCACCAGGCCATCGGTGAACGGCACGCCCGCGGCGTTCGACGCGATCACGGTGGCGAAGGCGTTGACGGTGGAGCCGAGCGTGCCGATGCCCGCCCCCAGCATGATCACCGCCACGCCGGTCAGCGCGTCATAGCCGGCGCGCAGGAAGACCGGCAGGATGATCGCGTAGAACGCCAGGCTTTCCTCGGCCATGCCGTAGGTCGTGCCGCCGGCGGCGAAGGCGATCATCAGGATCGGGATCATCAGGATCTCGCGCCCCTTCAGGACGCGCAGCAGGCCGCCGATGCCGGCGTCGATGGCGCCGGTATGGGTGACGACGCCCAGGAAGCCGCCGATCACCAGCACGAAGACGGCGACGTCGATCGCGTTGGCCTTGCCGGTCGCCGGGTCGTACAGGCCGGCGATCGGCGCCATCAGGACGTCCCAGAGCCCCTGCGGCGACGACGCAACGTGGTGGAACGTTCCCGGCACCGGCGCCTCGCGGTCGAGCACCGCGTTGAACACGCGCTCATACTGGCCGGCCGGGATGATCCAGGTCAGGATCGCGACGACGATGATCAGGAAGAAGAGGATCGTGAAGGCAGTCGGGAATTTCTTTGGCATGACCAGGGACCATCACCGCGTCGCCTGCAATCGCAGGCTGGTTTCAATGGAACTGCATCAAGAAAGACGCCGAGGGGCGGATCAGGTCCCCGGCTATTTGCCCAGGCTCTTCAGCGCCGAGAGCGACGTGTCGAACGAGACCGAGAACACCACGCGAGAGCCGCATCCGTCCTCGAAGCCGCTCCGGACCAGGCATTCGTCGTCGCTCAGGTCCGTGTCCCAGTAACGCGCGTCGAAAGTCAGCGACTTCCAAGAATAGGACAGCCCGGCGGTCCACGATAGCTGCTCATAGGCGTCGGGATCTTCAAAAAACTGATAGCCGAGGCCGCCATAGATGGAGAAGTCGTGCGGCAGCGGCACCTTCACGCCGCCGGCGACGAAGGTGGCCGTGTCGCCGCTCTGGTTGAAGTCGGGCGCGAAGAAGACCCGGCCGGCGACCGTGAACAGCTTCTCGACCTCGTAGTCCGCCTTGATGTAGAGCTCGCCATAGTCGGGGCTGACGCTCTCGGGCGCATAGAAATAATGCACGTAGCCGAGATCGAGCTTGAGCGGGCCGAATTCGGGCCGGACGCCGAAGGCCGCGTCGATCTCGGCGCCGGAGAAGCCCTCGCCGAAATCCACGTTGGACGACCAGAAGTTGATGTAGAGCGGACCCAGCGACGGCTCGATATAGCCCTGGATCGCGGGATCATTGCCCGAGTTGGTGATGCCCCGCGAGATGTAGTTGGTGGTCGCCGTGACGCCGATGCTGATGTCGAAATCCAGATCGCCGGAACTGGTCGTCGTGGCCTGGGGCTCCGAAGGGATCATTTCGACCGCGGATTCGATGGCCCGCGCCCCATCCGTACAGATGAGGAACAATAGCGATACTGTCGCTAGAAAATATGCCGGGCGACTGACCGCTCGACGCTTGCGGAAAATGCTTCGAATTTCGACGGAACTGCCTTTGATCAAAGGTGTCATCGCTAATTCCCCCGCGTAAGGTGAACTATAGATGCAGCCAGACCAGCGGGCAATCGCCCCGGGCGCATAAAATGTGATGAATAGGCAACAGACGATACTGGAAACTCGTCCGTCGCTGGCCCGGTCTCCGTCCACAACGCCGGTCCGGCGGCAGACGCATCGCCGGCGAGCCTCCGCGCGGCGCGGCGGCCTGCCGGTGCACCGGCCGGATCCGGGCCGGGCGCGGCTCGATGGCGACCGCTCAGCCCGCGTCAGCGGGATCGGCGAGGCCCGGCGCGCGGATCGGCGCGGAGACGACGACGCGCAGGCCGGGCGCGTTGTCGGCGCGGTCGAGATGGCCGCCGAGCCGCTCCACCAGCGCCACCAGCATGCGCGCGCCGAAGCCGGTGCCCTTGACCTCCTGCCCTTCCCCCGGGCCGCGATCGGCGACGATCAGGCGCATGGTGTCGCGATGCTGCTCGAGCACGATCGAGAGCGGCCCCGGCGCGCCGCCATAGGCGTATTTCGCCACGTTGGTGATGAGCTCGTTCAGGATCAGGCCGAGGCTGACGGCCCGCTCGGTGCGGATCAGGATCGGCGCCAGGTCGAGCCTCACGTGCTCCTTCCAGGCGGCGTCGCCCGCCGTCTGGAACTCGGCGCAGAGCTCGGCGAGGTAGCGCGAGAGGTCGATCACCTCGACGCTGTCGTCCTGATAGAGCCGGCGATGCACGAGACCGACCGCGGTCAGCCGGCGGTCCGCCTCGTCGAGATGCGCCTTGACCTCGTCGCTCGCCGTGCGCGCCTGCAGGCGCAGGAAGGCGGCCACCAGCGACAGGCTGTTCTGGACCCGGTGATTGACCTCGCGCAGCAGGAAATCCTTCTGCAGGAGCAGGCTCTCGTTTTCCTTCAGCGTCGTCGTCAACTCGCGGTTCAACTGGATCATGCGCCGGTTGTTGCGCGCCTCCAGCATCAGGCGGACGACGCGCGCGGCGGATTCGACCTCGGCCAGGCTCCAGTCACGCGCCCGGCCGCGCACGCTTTCCGACCACGCCTCGAACGAGGCGCGCGGCGCCAGCACCTCGCCGGGCGCGAGCGCTACCTTCTCATGCGGATTACCGGCCCATTTCACCGTCTGCAGGTGCTCGGCGCGGAACCACATCAGGATGGTCGGCACCTCGGTCGACATGGTGACGGCGAGCAGCCCGCTTGCCAGCGCGGAATAGGCCGCGGCGGCCGGCAGCTCGCGCGACAGCTGGCTGGTGACGAGGGGCTTGATCGCCGCCGGCCGGCGCACATGCTCGGCCAGCGCGCGCACATCGATCGGGTCGGGGGTGCTGCCCGCGACGAAGAGGTCCGATCCCTGCACGGCGGCGAAGCCGTCGGCCTGCAGCAGCGCGGCGAGATCGGCGCCCGACTGGGCGAAGAACTGCTTCAGCGTCTCGTCCGGCCCGAGCCGGCCCAGCACGATGTCCTCCTGCGAGCGGAGGCGGATGCGCTCGCGGTAGAGCTCGCTCTCCTCGCGGGCGCGGATCTGCCGCGCGAGGCCCGTCGCGAGCGCCTGGCAGGCGAGCCGCGTCGTCAGGCTCAGCGTGCGCGGGGCGTCATGGTGGCAGGCGACCAGGCCCCAGAGCACGCCGTCCATGACGATCGACATCGAGGCCGAGGCGGCGACGCCCATGTTGCGCAGATACTGGATGTGGACCGGCGAGACGCTGCGCAGCGTCGAATCGCTCATGTCGATGCCGGCGAGCGCCGGATCGGTCGCCGTCACCGGCACGGGCCGGTAGCCGACATCGGCGATGACGCGGACGCGGTTGCGGACATAGAGCGCGCGGGCCTGGCGCGGAATGTCGGAGGCCGGGAAATGGTGGTTCAGGAAGCTCGACGAGCCGTCGGCCAGGCTCTCGCCCAGCACGACGCCGGCATCGTCGTCGACGAAGCGGTAGACCATGACGCGGCCATAGCCGGTCAGCTTCTGGAAGGCGGCGGCCGCCTCCTGGCAGAGCTCCGGCAGCGCGGTGGTGCGCTCGAAGGCGCCGCCGAGCTGCTGCAGCTGCGCCAGGAAGGCCGCGTCGAGGACGGGGCCGCCCTCCTTGCGCGTCAGCTCGACGACGGCATGCGCGCCGGAAACGAACGAAACCGCGTCGAGGACCGCGCCGTCGACGACGACGTCGCCGATGACGTGGAGGCCCTCGGACGGCCCGCTCTCGGGGAGAAGATCGCCCTCGGTCGGCAGGAGCGCCCGCAGCGGCCGGCCGAGAACGTCTCCGGCGAAGAAGGCCTCGGCGTTGGCCTGGCCGACGATGACGCCGCTGGCGCGGTCGGCGATCAGCATCGCGCCATGCGGCTGGATCGAGCCGGGAACGTGGATCGGCTCCGCGTCGCAGCCGGTGAGATCGGGAAGGGGTTGGGTCGTCATGGACACTCCGCCGTTCGTGCTGGGACGAACAAGCCGGACTCCATGGGTCGTTCGCTGGAACGGAAACGCTAGCACGCGAAGGCTGTGCCGTCGCAGAAATCCGCCATCGCGCGAAACCGCCCGGCGGCGCAACCGCCGGGCGCAGCGTTCGGAAAGGTTCAGGCAGGCGTCGGCGCGTCGGCGCGGAGCAGGCCCTCGGCCTTCAGGTCGGCCCAGAGCGCGGCGGGCACCGGACGGTCGAAGGCGGCGCGGTTGCGCTTCGTCTCGTCGGCCGAGACCGAGCCCATCACCAGCGAGGCGACGGCCGGATGGCCGAGCGGGAAGCGCAGCGCCGCGTCGGCAAGCGACACGCCATGCGCCTCGCACACCTTCTGGATCCTGGCCACCCGCTCCAGGATCTCCGGCGGCGCGTCGCGATAATTGTACTTGGCGCCCGGGACAGGACCGGTGGCGAGGATGCCGGAATTGAACACGCCGCCCAGCATCATGCCGATGCCCTTTTCCTCGGCCAGCGGCAGGAAGCTGTCGAGCGCCGGCTGCTCGAGCAGCGAATAGCGGCCGGCCAGCAGCATGGTGTCGAAGTCGCCGGCGCGGGCGAAGCGCTCGCACATGTCGGCCTCGTTCAGGCCGACGCCGATCGCGTCGATCACCTTCTCCGCGCGCAGCTTCTCGAGTGCCTTGTAGGCGCCGTCCATCGCCGCCTTGAAGTGGCCGTCGACCTTGTCCTTGCCATGCGTGTAGACGTCGACGTCGTGGATCAGCACGATCTCGATGCGGTCGGTGCCGAGGCGGATCAGCGACTGCTCGAGCGAGCGCATGGCGCCGTCATAGGAATAGTCGAGCCGGGCCGGATGCGGCAGGCCGCCGGCGAAATTCGGCGGCTGGGTGTTGCCATCGGCCGGCTGGTTGAGCGGGTCCATCCAGCGCCCCACCTTGGTCGACAGCGAATAGGACTTGCGCGGCACGCCGCGCAGCGCCGTGCCGATGCGGTGCTCGGCCAGGCCGTGGCCGTAGAAGGGCGAGGTGTCGTAGAGCGTGACGCCGGCCTCGACCGCCGCCATGACCGCGCCGCGCGCCGTCTCGTCGTCGAGCCGGTGAAAGAGGTCGCCGAGCGGCGCGGAGCCGAAGCCGAGCGTGGTGACGGGGATGCCCGTCCGCCCGAGCGGGCGCGTTTCTAGTGCCATGGCGTTTCATTCCCTGTTGTTGTCCGGTGGACAGGGAAGGCACGCCAGGCCGCGCCGCCGCCGGCAGCGCAGGACCGATGCCGCCCCCCGTCGTCATCGCGCCGACAGGTTCCGATTTCGGCTCCCGCCACGTCAAGGCCCCGGGCGGCGGGGACGCCGATTCTGCCTCACCCACGAAGAAGGGCCGCCAGGAGGCGGCCCTTCTTCGAACGGGAAGGATTCTTGGCCTTGCCCCTGGCTCACCGGTTGAGGCCGAAGATGTTGCCGGCCTGGCCGCCGCCGTCGGAGAAACTGCTGTCCTCCTGCAGGCCGACGGTGCGGTTGTCGTTCATCGTGATGATGACGTGCTCGCCGGGCGCCACGTTGCGAAGCAATCTCGGATCGCTCACCCGATAGGTGCTGCCGCCGACGATCGAAACGGTGCCCATGGCGGGATCCGTGTGCGTCACCACGCCACCGACCGTCTGGGCGGCGAGCGCGGGGCCGCCGACCAGCAGGCCGGCGAGAGGAAGAAGGAAAACGAGCTTGCGCATGACTTCGTGTCCTTGATGCGATCCCCCTGTCCCTGATGAGACATGGCCCCGCGCCCCGGCCCGGCAACCGGTCCGGCGCCAGATGAACGAAATTTCATGCGGCAGCCATATAATGGCCAGAGACTACAGTGCCGGCGGCGCTGTCAGGCCGTGATGAGCCCCGTGGCGAGGCCATAGAGCGCGGCGACCGCCCCGGCGGCGGCAAGGCCGAACAGGCCCCATTCGCGCGGCGCGAACACCGTTTCGCCCTGCTCCCGCCGCGCGATCACGAACAGGATCGTCCCCGGCGCATAGATGACCGTCGACAGCAGCAGGAACTTCAGCCCGCCGGCATAGATCAGCCCGACGGCATAGACCGTGGCGAGCGCCGCCCGCGCGAGATCGCCGCGCCGCGCCGCCGCATCGCCCTCGTAGGTCTCGCCGCGCCAGGCGAGCTTCAGCGCATAGGCGGCGACCAGCAGATAGGGCAGCAGGATCATCGACGAGGTCAGCTTCAGCGCCAGCAGGAACGCCTCCTCGGCGAAGAAGGTGAGGACCAGGAAGAGCTGGATCAGGCCGCTGGTCAGCCAGAGCGCCGCCGCCGGCACGCCATTGCGGTTCTCGCGCGCCAGGAAGCGCGGCATGCTGTCCATGCGCGCGGCGGAATAGAGCACCTCGGCCGCGAGCAGCGTCCAGGAGAGATAGGCGCCGAGCACCGACACGATCAGCCCGACGCTGACGAAGACGGCGCCCCAGCGCCCGACCACCGCCTGCAGCACGCCCGCCATGGACGGGTTGCGCAGCGCCGCGAGATCCGGCCGCAGCAGGATGCCGTAGGAGAGCATCGTCACCAGCACCAGCAGGCAGAGCACGCCGAGGAAGCCGAGCACGGTGGCGACGCCGACATCGTCGCGGTTGCGCGCATAGCGCGAATAGACGCTCGCGCCCTCGATGCCGACGAAGACGAACACCGTCACCAGCATGGTGCCGCGCACCTGCCCGAACAGGTTGGCCGCCGTCGCCGCCTCGCCGCCCCAGAAATTCAGCGCGAAGATCTCCGCCTGGAAGCCGAAGCCGACGAAGACGAGAAAGATCAGGATCGGGATGATCTTGGCGACGGTGACGATGGTGTTGAGCCCGGCCGCCTGCTTGACGCCGCGCAGCACCAGCGCATGGACGAGCCAGAGCGTCAGCGACGAGCTCAGGATGGCGGGGATGGTGTTGCCTTCGCCGAAGGCCGGCACCAGCGCCCCCAGCGTCGACTTGATCAGCACGAAATAGGAGACGTTGCCGAGGCAGCAGACGGTCCAGTAGCCGAGCGCCGAGGCGAAGCCGGGATAGTTGCCGAAGCCCGCCTTGGCATAGGCGAAGACGCCGGCGTCGAGATCCGGCTTGCGGCGCGACAGCGACTGGAACACCAGCGCCAGCATCAGCATGCCGGTGCCGGCGATCGCCCAGGCGATCAGGGCGCCGAAGCCGCCGGTGACACGGCCGAAGGTCTGCGGCAGCGAGAAGATGCCGGCGCCGACCATCGAACCGACCACCATCGCGCTCAAATTGGGCAGCGACAGCTTCTGCGTCGTCGGCGTTGCCATGCGCTTCCCCCCGGAACGGCAGACCGGGAGGACTACAGCCGGTTTTCATCGGCCCGGCAAGCGCGGCGGTCCCGGATGGGCCACAGGAGGGCCTGGGGGGCCGCCGGCGCCTGAAAATGCGAACCCCGGGCGGATCCGATCCGTCCGGGGTTTCAGGCGCAGCGGCGAGCGGCGCTCGCCGCTCATGCGGATGCGAGGCTTAGTAGTCTCCGGAACCCGAATAGGAGGAGTCTTCCTGGATTCCGACCGAATTGTTGAACGGGTTGACCGTGACGATCACATGTTCGCCCGGTGCGACGCCGTGCAGAAGGATGGGCTCGCTGACCATGAAGGTCTGCCCTCCGAGCAGCGTCACCTCGCCCGTCATCGGATCGGCGCGCGCCACGACACCATTGTAGGTGTCGGCAGCGAGCGCCGCGCCGGCGGAGAGGACGAGACCCGCAAATGCAAGCAGCAGAGTACGTTTCATCATGTTGGTTCTCCGGCGGATTGACATCACTAGCCCTCCGACCCGGGGCCAGACGTGGCGTCTCCGGCCGCCCCTGACAACCCGAGTTGAACGAATGGTGATCGGGCCGCGATCGGCCCCGCCGCCGCTGGAAAGACCGGCCCGGCCGGGCTAGACCAGACGGACATTCGGCTTCGGGGGACTTGGAATGCGCCTGGCGATATCTGCTCTGATCACGATCGGCGGCCTGATGGCGGCCGGCCCGGCGCTGGCCGATGCCGCCGCCGCGGCCCGCGGCAAGGCGGTCGTCGATCAATGGTGCCGCGAGTGCCACCTGCGCGCCAACGACAAGCCGAACAAGGCCATGGCGCCGCGCTACGAGGACATCGTCCGCCGCCCCGGCCGCAACGAGGCCTATTTCCGCAAATTCCTCTCGACCGACCATTTCCCGATGACGATCTATCGCCTGTTCGAGGACGAGAAGCGCGACGTGGTCGCCTATCTGATGTCGCTCAAGAAGCGCTAGCCCGGAGCGACCGGCCGGTTCGCGGGCGCCCCCGAACCGGTCGAAGGGCCGGATCCCCGCCATCGCAGGCAAGGCCCGGCACAGCCGCAGGCCCGAAATGCAAAAGGCCGCCCGGAGGGGCGGCCTTTTGGAGGGGAATTGGTGGAGCCAATCGGAATCGAACCGACGACCTCTTGAATGCCATTCAAGCGCTCTCCCAACTGAGCTATGGCCCCACTCGTTCCAGAAGTCGGAGGGGTTGGGACCCCCCCGGAACGGCGCAACTCTTAAGCCGCGCTCTTTTCCAAATCAAGCGCCAATTCAAAAATTCGAACTGGCGCCTGTGGATAGCCTCAGGACTCTTCGTCCTCGACGCCACCGATCATGCCGGCCACGTCGTCGCCTTCCTCTTCCTCGTCTTCGATGAAGACGTCATCGGCTTCGTCGTCGCCGATTTCGACGTCGTCTTCGTCGCCTTCGGTGCTGGCAGCGCCGCCAGACGCCTCTTCATCGGCCTCTTCGAGGCTGACGAATTCGGCGTTCGCCGCGCTCTCGTCCTCGATCTCCTCTTCCTCGTCGTCCGTCACATTGGCCGACCGCGCCTTCGGCGCCGTCCCGGACTCGAAATACGAGCGCGGGTAGGAGATGCCCGTAAAGGGCGAAACGATAGGATCTTTGTTCAGGTCGTAGAACTTCTTGCCCGTCTCCGGGTCGACCCGCTTGGTGCCGAGTTCCGCTTTCGCCACGTCGTGCCTCATCGGTTGAAAGAGCGGGCCTCCCTTAATCACTCGCATCGGCCCTGTCAAAAGCATTTCTACCTCGCAGCGCAGCACGTTTCCCCGCTATGACCCGAGCCGGATGACGCCGTAGGATTGCCGTGCTATCCGACAACCATCCCTTCAGGTCTCTCCGCCCGCGCGCGGCCGCCGCTTCGCACGGCAGAACGTCCGAGGAGCCCGAGCCCATGCCGCCCCAACTTCGCCCGCCCGCCCCCCTGACGGCAAGCACCGCGCCACCGCTCACGGGACGCATCCGCGTGCCCGGCGACAAGTCGATCTCGCACCGCGCGCTGATGCTGGGAGCGCTGGCGATCGGCGAGACCAGCATCGACGGGCTGATGGAGAGCGACGACATCCTCGCCACCGTCGCGGCGATGCGGGCCTTCGGCGCGCTGGTGACGCGCTCGGCGCCGGGCGCCTGGCGGGTGCGCGGCCTCGGCGTCGGCGGCTTCCTGGAGCCGGAGGACGTCATCGACTTCGGCAATGCCGGCACCGGCATCCGCCTCGCCATGGGGCTGGTCGGCAGCCAGGCGATCACCGCCACCTTCACCGGCGACGCGGCGTTGCGGGGCCGCCCGTTCGGCCGCTTCCTCGATCCGCTCCGCCGCATGGGCGTTCAGGTGATCGCCCGCTCGAACGACCGCCTGCCGATGACGATCAAGGGCCCCGACATCACGCTGCCGCTCGAATACCGCATGCCGGTCGCCTCGGCGCAGGTGAAGTCGGCGGTGCTGCTGGCCGGCCTCAACACGCCCGGCGTGACGACGATCATCGAGCCGGTGGCGACGCGCGACCACACCGAGCGCATGCTGGCGCGCTTCGGCGCCGCGATCGAGTTCGACACCAACGAGGACGGCGAGCGCATCGTCCGGCTCGAGGGCCGGCGCGATCTGAAGGCGCAGGCGATCGCCATTCCCGGCGATCCGAGCGCCGCCGCCTATCCGATGGTGGCGGCCCTGCTGATCGAGGGCTCGGACCTGACGATCGAATCGGTGCTGCTCAACCCGATGCGCAGCGGCCTGATCGAGACGCTGCTCGAAATGGGCGGCGACATCACGATCACCAACCGGCGCGCGCTCGGCGGCGAGGAGGTCGGCGACATCCGCGTCCGCTCGAGCCGGCTTCGCGGCGTCGCCGTGCCGCCGGCGCGGGCGCCCTCGATGATCGACGAATATCCGCTGCTGGCCGTCGCCGCCGCCTTCGCCGAGGGCACGACGACGATGGACGGCCTCGGCGAGCTGCGCCTCAAGGCCTCCGACCGCATCACGGTCGTCGCCGCCGGCCTCGCCGCCAACGGCGTCGCGGTCGAGGAAGGCCCCGAATCGCTCGCCGTCACCGGCGGCACCACGCCGATCGGCGGCGGCCGCGTCGCCACCCGCTTCGATC
>JAEWAD010000547.1 GCA_023391905.1 Pseudomonadota bacterium
GGCTTGCTCTGGCTGGATGAATTGAATCTATTTGCCAGCGCCGGTCGCCAGGCCCTTGACGATGTAGCGTTCGAGCAGGATGCCGACGAGCACCAGCGGGGCGATTGCCGCGGTGGAAAGCGCCGCCATCGACCACCAGTTGATGCCCTGCGAGCCGGTCTGGCTCGCGACCATCACCGGCAGCGTGTTGGCATTCGTCGAGGTCAGCAGCGCGGCGAAGAAATACTCGTTCCAGCAGAGCACGACCGACAGGATGAAGGCCGCTACCATGCCGGGGAGTGAGATCGGCAGCACGATCCGCAGGAACGCGCCCCAGGTCGAGCAGCCGTCGACGAGGGCGGCCTGCTCGAGCTCGACCGGGATGCCGCGGAACTGGTCGCGCATGATCCAGATCACGATCGGCAGCACCATCAGCGTGTAGACGACGATCAGGCCGATCCGCGTGTCGAGCAGCGCCAGCTCCTTGTAGAGAACGAGGAACGGCATGGCGAGCACGACCGGCGGCAGGATCAGCTGCGACAGGAAGAAGAACGAGATGTCGCGGTTGCGCCAGATCGCAAACTTGTAGTCGAAGCGGACCAGGCCGTAGGCGGCGAGCGAGCCGAGGATGACGGCCAGCAGCGACGCGCCAATCGACATGATCGCCGAGTTCAGGAAGCGCTTCATGAACTCTTCGCGCACGGTCGAGGTCTTGAAGATCGTGTCCGGCGACAGGCCGATCGAGCGCCAGCCGCGCCAGTCGGGCCAGAAGTCGACGAACGGGATCAGGTGGCCCTGGGTGACGTCGACCGCGACCTTGAACGAGGTGGTGACCGTCCAGTAGATCGGGAACAGCGCGATGAAGGTCCACAGCAGCAGCAGCGTATAGATCGCGACCCTGCCGGCGATGCGCTTCGAATTGCTGACGAACTCGCTCTGCGGTTCGCGATAGGTGTAGGGCTTGCTGCGGGTGGCCATGCCGGTTTGTGCTTTCGTCGTCATGGCCATCACCCGGTTACCCGCTTCATCCAGCGGCTCGAACCCCAGAGCAGCAACGCGATGAAGATGGCGATCAGGATGAAGTAGAACTCGGCCACCATGGTGCCGTAGCCCACGTTCGATCGGTCACGATATTCGCGGAAGATGAAGCTCGACACCGTGTCCGTCGCGCCGCCGGGTCCGCCGGAGGTGACGGTGATGACGATGTCCGCCAGCTTCAGCTGGAAGATGATGCGGATGATGATCGCGGTGATCGAGACCGGCAGCATCAGCGGGAAGGTGATCTGCCAGAACGAGCGCCAGGGGCTGGCGCCGTCGACCTTGGCCGCCTCGAGGATCTCCTTGGGCAGGGCCTGCAGGCCGGCCAGCAGCAGGATCATCACGAACGGGATCCAGACCCAGGCGTCCATCGCCATGATCGAGAAGCGGGCGATCCAGGGCGAGGCGAAGAAGGCGGGATTCTCCCAACCGAGCATGCGGGCGAGCGTCGCGGCGGGGCCGAAGCGGTATTCCATCAGCGACTTGCCGACCATCCAGCCGACGGCGACCGGGCTCAGCATGAACGGCATCAGGAAGGCGACGCGGAAGAACTTTCGCGCGCGGATCTCGGCGTTCAGCAGCATGGCGAGGCCGAAGGCGATGGCGTACTGCACCAGCACGGCCAGCACGTAATAGACCATGTTGCCGAGCGCGTTCCAGAAATAGGCATCGTTCATCAGCGCCCAGAAATTGGCGAGGCCGTTGAACGAGCGTCCTTCGAACGAGGCGAGGTTCCAGTCGGTGAAGGCGATGTAGAGGCCGGCGACGGTCGGGAAGATCACCACCGCGACGGTGAACAGGATCGCCGGCAGCACGAACAGCGCGCGCTTGCCGCCTTCGCCGCGGATCATGACCTGGCCGATGCCGAGCGCGGCGCCCCAGGCGAGATAGGCGTAGAGCACCGGGCGCCAGTTGGCGAAACCATAGGTGGTCTGGCCGGCGGCGTAGAGGCTCTGGAGGAGCGCCAGGGCGGCGAGCGCGATCGTGGCCAGGATGATCAGCCATCGACCGGCCGCGCGGCGGCCCTCGGGAATGTCGTAAGCTGCGCCCGTATCGTGCGCGGCCGTAGTGGACGTCTGCATGGGTGTTCGCTTCGTCAATGAGCGCCGCGAACGGCACTCCCAGAAAAAACCGGCTGGCGACGCGTTGGCGCCGCCAGCCCTTGATGATCAGCAGGCGTGACCCGCTTCGCTCAGCCGAGCGAAGCCTTGTAGAGCTCGATCTGCTTCTCGCGACCGATCTGGTCCGTCAGCTTCTCCCAGGCGGCGGCGATCGCATCGGCGCCCTGCTGGGCCGTGTTCTGGCCGGCGAAGGTCTTCGCCAGTTCGTCCTCGGCGATCGAGTAGTACTGGAAGATGCCCGGGATGCGCGGCTCGATGGCGGCGTTCGGGTGGTTGTAGCTGTCCTTGTTGGCGTTGAGGTAGGCGGTGATGAACGCCTCGTCATAGCCGGCAGCAACCCACTCCGGGATGTTGAACTGGCTGTTCCGGTAGGGCTGGAAGCCCGACGGATAGGCCGACATCCAGAGGCCGATGTCCTTGCCGCCGAGGTGGGCGGCAGCGGACCAGGCCGCCTTCTTCTTCTTCTCGTCCGCGTCGACGCGCGACATGACGTAGACGCCCCAGCCGATGAAGGCCATGTTCGGCGCGTAGTTCGGGCCGCTGGCGAGCTTGTCCCCCTGGCCGGTCTTGGCGTTGTAGACGTCGTCGGAGCCCGGCAGGATCGAGAAGCCGGTGACGTCGCCCACCACCGAGGTGTCGCTGGTCTTGGCGTTCGAGCCGACGTCGCCCCACCACGAGACCATCGAACCGGTGCCGCCCAGGAACTGCTGGAAGGCGGTGGTGTTCGGATCGGCGTTGATCTGGTCGGCCGGCTCGGACGGCAGCGCGTCGATCACGTCCTGGATGGCGCGCACCCAGGCCGGATTGTTGACGCGCGGCTTCATCGTGTCAGCGTCGAACAGCCAAGCCTTGTCGTCCGGATGCTTGGCATAGGCGGTGGCGCGGCTGCCGAGGAAGTAGAAGCCGAAGCCGCCCCACGCCTTCGGGGCGTCGAGATAGCCATAGGCATCCTGGCCGTTGATCTTCTTGCCCTTGAGGAACTTGGTCGCGGCCTGAACCTGCTGCCAGGTCTTCGGCACGCCCCATTCGCCCTGGTTGCCCTCGTCCTTCCACGCCTTGGCGAGGTCGGCATCGGCGAACACGTCGGTGCGGTGGTTGAAGGTGTGGCAGTCGCCGTCGATCGAGACGCGGTAGGTCTTGCCGTTCCAGGTGCCGACCGGCGCCTGCAGGTAGCCGACGTAGTCGTCCATCTCGATCTGGGCCTTGACCCAGTCCGGCATCTCGGAGGCGAGGCCCTTGCCGCAGACGTCGCCCTCGAAGGGCGCGCCCATCTCGAGGATGTCGAAGTCGACGGTGCCGGTGGCGATCGACTGCTGCAGGCGGGCGTTGTAGTCGGCCTGGGCCAAGTCGATCCAGTTGATCTTGGCGCCGGTATAGGCCTCCCACGGCTTCAGGAAGCCGCGGAACAGCATGTTGTGCAGGTTCTGGTTGTTGAGCCCCATGAAGGTCAGCTCGACACCGGCGAACTCGCCTTCCTTGACGTTCTTCTTGGTGGCGTCCAGCACCATCTCGCCGACCTTCTGCCAGTCGGCATCGGTGGGCGAGCCGGCGCCGACGCCCGGCACTGCCAGCAGCTGGGCGCGAAGGTCGCCTGCCTGCGCGGCGGCCGGCTGCGTCATCGCGCCGAGCACGGTCGAGCCGAGCGCGCCGGTAGCGGCCAGGGCGCCGAATCCGGCGGCACCCTTCAGGATGCCGCGGCGGCTCGCCTGCCAGCTCAGATAGCGATCGTAATCCTGCTTCTTCATGGAACTCCCTCCCAAATGATGTGCGGTGGCTTCCGCTGCGCGCCCCTGTGCCGTGTCCCGGCCGCCGGCGCGCTCGCGGATTCCCCGCTGCGAAAGCGCAACGCGGCGCCTCCGCTCGTCCCCCTCGGCGCCGCCCTCCAGCGG
>JAEWAD010000142.1 GCA_023391905.1 Pseudomonadota bacterium
GCCGAGGAAGTAGGCGTGGCGGACGAAGAAGCTTTCTTCGTTGTAGTCGGTGTCGATGAACCAGGCGGCGATGCCCTTGACGTCGTCGGAGCGGATTTCGCCGGTCGAGGGGTCGAAGATGTCGACACCGTTGACCTTCACCTGCAGTTCGCCTTCCGCCGTCTCGATCAGATCGACGTCCGGTTCGCCGAACACGACGAAGAGGTTGCCCTTGCCAGTGTTCTTGAGGTCCTCGGCCATGTGCAGGTCGGGGTTCATGCGTGCCTTCAAGATTGCCAAGGGTCCAAGCCGGTTCAGGTCGGTCGCCTGGGCCTCGAAGTTGAAGGCGCAGGCGATCAGCGAGTCGAAGCGGGCATCGGAGGCTTCGCGCGCGGCGGCGGTGATCTGGCTGCGCGTCAGCGTGCCGAATTCCGGGCCGATCAGGATGCCGGCCCGCTTCTCGCGGCCGTCGCCGTCCGTGTAACGCCCCTCGGCCGCGAGGAAATTGCCCGGCCAGGGCTCGACCGAATTGAAGCGGATCGTGTCGCGCTTTTCCTGCTGGTGCACGCCGGTGGTGCGCAGATTTTCGAGCACCATCTGGCCGAAGTCGATCTCCGGCACGTTCTTCGGCTCGGGTTGCATCATTCCGGCTGTGGCAGCGAGCTCTTGGCCAAGCGTGTCGTCGCGCGCGGTGACGACGCGGTGCGGCGAAAGGCTCTCGACCGTGAAGGGACCGGCGACGCGCACGCGGCCCTTGTCCTCATAGGGGCGGTCGTAGAGCATCTCGACATCGGCAGCGCGGGCGATGGACGCGTCGATCTCCTTCTGGCGGGCAATCCGCGCCTCCCACCAAGCGGCGTGAAGCCGGATCGCATCCTCGTCTGTCCACGGATCAAACGGTTCCTCGGGCAGATCGTCCAGCGTCAGCACGCGGTGCAGGGCACGGTTGATGATGCCGAGTGACTTCTCTCGAGCGTGTGGTAAGGCAGATGCATTTCGGGCTCTGGGCAACTCTTCGGCTGCCGCTTTCGGCCATGGCGTTCGGGGGAGGCGCGGGATTTCCCACTCCTCCCATTGAGTGTTCATGCCCTCATTCAAGGCCGCGCGCAGCGGTTCCAGCGTCTGCTGCCATGTCTCCCAGATCACGTCGATCTCGGCATTGTTGGCGATGCTCTTCAGCGTGATGTGCGGCGCGCGCTCGTAGACGAAGCCCTGGCGGATATCGCCGGAGGTTGGCGTCTGCGGCTGGATCTTCCCGGAGACCTTCTGCTCTTGCGCACGGCCTTCCATACTGTCGGCGAGAAGGTAATAGGGATAGCGCGCCGACATCAGCCGCGTACGGGCGAGCGCCAGAGCGACGCGGGAGGTGTCTATGGTGATCCAGCGCCGGCCCCATTGCTCGGCGACCGTCGCTGTCGTACCTGAACCACATGTCGGGTCGAGCACGAGGTCCCCGGGATCGGTAGTCATCAGGATGCAGCGCTCGACGACTTTCGTTGAAGTCTCGACGACATACTGCTTGTTTGATGCAAAACCTGCTGTGGTGGTATCGGTCCACTGATTTGAAAGCGGAAACGCCGGGAAGTCATCGATGTATCTTACGTAGTAAAGGTTATTGGCGGACGATTGAGTTCGCCTTGCGCGCAGGAGCCTATCGATACCAGTCTCGTGGGTTTTCCAGGTAGCCTTCTGCCCTGGATCGTAAACCTTGCCTTCAAACGGGACACGTACCCAGCAAGCCGCACCGTCCCCCTTTGCTCGGCCACCGCTTTGGCTTTTTAGGTTATCGACCCTAAAGATGCGCCCGAACTCCCCAGGGTCGTGTCCCAATTTCTGGATTTCCGAAATCGTCAGGCGACGGCCGTCAGCAGTCTCGATACGGTTGTATGCGGAAGCACCGTCCCCACCGTAGGATTTCTTCAAATATATTTGCCGGTACTTTGTCGCTTCTCGCCGTCGTCCATAGTGCAGTATGAAATTGAACGTGGAAGGAAGAAAATCTCCGGTTGTTCCGCCTGTCGTTGCATATGGAATTAGCGCAATAAAGTTCTTATCCCCAAACACCTCATCCATCACGGCCCGGACGCGGTGGACGTTCTCGTCCCCAATCTGGACGAAGACCGAGCCGCTCTCCGTCAGCAACTCGCGTGCCACCATGAGCCGGTCGCGGAGATAGGTAAGGTAGGAGTGGATGCCGTCTTTCCAGGTGTCGCGGAACGCCTTCACCTGTTCCGGCTCGCGGGAGACGTCTTCCTTCTTGCCGTCCTTGACGTCGCGCGATTGCGTCGAGACCTGCCAGTTCGAGTTGAACTTGATGCCATAGGGCGGGTCGAAATAGATGCACTGCACCTTGCCGCGCATCGCCTCGCGCTCGGCAAGGCTCGCCATCACCTGCAGACTGTCGCCGAGGATGAAGCGGTTCGTCCAGTGCTGCGAGTGCTGGTAGAACTCGGCCCGAGCTTCCGGATCGGCAAGCCCGTTGAAATCCGCAAAGAGGTCGGGCGCGTCGCTGTCCGCCTCGCGGCGCGCATCCGAGCGGCGCTTCAGATCGTCGATGATTGCCTTCGGGTGCACCTTCTCCTGCACGTAGATCGGCGGTACGTTGACCAGAAGGTCGGACCAATCCTGCTGATCCTTGCCGCGCCAGACGAGCTGTGCATCGCCGATCTCGATCTCGCCGGTCTCGGCAAGCTGGCGCATCTGGGCCTTGCTGATCTTGATCTTGACCCCGTTCCAGACGATCTGCGGGTCCAGATCGCCATTTCGCTCACGGGTTTCGCCATGCGCAAGCGGCCTCGCACGGCCGAGTCGCATCGAGCGCTCATCCTCGCCCAGAATCTCCGCCTGCTGCTCATAGAGCGACGCCATCTCGGCGGTCGGATTGTTGATACGCCGTGCCGCCTCATGCGTGAGGGCATCGATCTCGCGAGGGGACTTGGCCATTCGTTATCCAGTCGGAAAATCAGAGAAACTTCTTGATGAGAAAGTGATGGACGGCGACGATCTCGTCGTCCCGCTCGCGCTCGATACCCTTGATGAGGAAATCGGAGACCTTGCCGATAGGGGAGCCACTCCCCTTCGTTGAGCCATTCCGAACAACCCCGTCCTTCACATTTCCGAGTGCACTGCCGCTTCCAGGTGTCGAGCCATTTCGGATGACGCCATCCTTGACGTTGCCCAGCGCGGATCCTGAACCTTGCGTTGAGCCGTTTCGGATAACGCCATTCTTCAGATTTCCGAGTGCTCGTCCGGTCCCGATGGCAGAGCCGTCCCGAACTATACCGTCCTTGAAGTTTGCCATCTAAGTCCCCCGTTCTTTCTGTCGGTTTAGGCCACAGCCATGGTCAGTTCAGCCTCGATCTCATCATCGTCCTGTTCGGCATCAACTCCCTCTTCGGCCATGTCCCCGCGATAGGCATTCTTGCCCATGGCCTGCTCGATCAGCGCCAGCAGCCGCGCCTGTCGATCTGTCATGAAGGCTTCGAAGGCATTGTCCCTCAGCAGAGCGGGGTCGATCAGGTGCGAGGCGAGGCTGCTGTCGAGCTTGGCCTGATCTATGGCCGAGCGGTCTGCGGAGCCCTTCTCCAGGCGGTCCAGATATGCCGAAGGCGCGTCGCCGCCGATAACCCGATTGGTACGGTAGGCGAGTGGAGTCTTGTTGATGATCGAGTCGTAGATTTCCGGCTTGATCTTCGGCTCCCTTCCCTCGCACCAGGCCTTTGGGAAGATGTGATGGATGTCGACATTCTCGCCGAAGAACACCGTGTGATCGAACTTCTGGCCGGACCGGAAGTCTCGAGCCCCTTCCTTCATGAGCAGGGCGTTGACGCCCTTGTACGCCGCTGACAGGCGCATGCGCATGGTCTTCAGGCGGTCGGCGCGGAAGATCGTGTCGCTTATCGTCGAGGGTTGAGTCGACGATTTACCTCTTGCCCAGTCCGGAACCTCGATGAAGTCCTTGGCTATCCGTCCGTCGACGGCCGAGCCGTAAAGCTCGCCGAACACGCCGTTCCAATACCACTGGACGAGCCGATCTCGGACCGGTTCGTCCTCCCAGGCGTTGCCAACGTCGGCCAAGATTGCTGCGAGCGGGATGATCTGCGACTGATAGGGAAGATCGAAGACCCGATAGATGTGCAGCATGTGAAGGAACTTTGCGGCCTTCAGAAAGCCTTGCTGGGCCTGATCCTGGTATTTCTTGTAGGCGTCCAGCGGAAGGTTCAGCAGAGCCTGCCTGTTGCCGGTCACGGACGGAAGTTCCTTGCCCTGCTTTCCCTCGGTCTCGGCCTGACGTCTGCGTTCCCGTGTGTGGAATAACGAGACAACCTGCAAGAAGTCCGTGTTGCCCACTTCGGCCAGGATCCCCTTCTCAGCATCTGCGAGCTTCATGTAGGTCCCGAACTGGCCGTGGCGCCCGCTGTGCTCCTTGCCGTCGCCGTACCAGTCCTTGCGCAGTTCGTAACCGTCAGCTGCGTACATGGCGGTGACAAGTTCAAATGCGTCGAGCGGCTTGCCGCCCGTATTGACCTTCTCGAAGACCAGGCACACGGCTTCCTTCGATGTCGACTTGTCGAGAGCGATGACCGGAACCTGATACTTGGCGAAGTTCTCGATCACCTCCGTATGAAAGCGGCTGATGATCGGCCAGGTTTCGTTGAAACTGCCGCCTGCGTTTGCGTGGCCTACGAACTGCATCTGCCAAGTGTTCCAATCAAACACCATGGACAGCGGATACATCAGGGCGTCGAACTCCTTGTCACGAGTCGACAGATCAAGAACGACGTCTTTCCCGAAATTGTCCCGGAGGATACGGTCCTCGGGCATGCCGACGATTGCATCCTCCCGGTCTCCCTCGGGGTCCAGGGCTTTGCGGATGTCGATATAGAACCAGCGGTCGACCCGCTTCTTCTTAGGCGTCACGGTCCTGACGACCTTGTTGCGAAGCGTCACCTGATAGAGCGACGTCATGCGTTGCTGACCATCGAGCAGCAGCTCGTCAGGTACGACGGACTGCGTTGCTTCGGGCGCACCCTCGACAGGCCGTGGCTTGAAGTTCACGGTGCCGGACGTCTCCAGCGTCATGAGCGCCCCGACCGGGAATGCACGGGAGATGGACGCGATCAGACTCTTGATGCGGTCCTCGTCCCAAACCCAACTCCGTTGAAAGTCCGGCAGCTGCAACTTGCCTTCATGACAAGAACGCAGCAGGTCGCTCAGTGCGACCTTGTTCGTCTGGAACGCGCTGCTCATTGGACTGGCATCGCCGTTGCGGCACCTGCAACTGTATTCTGCACGAGTTCCCCCCATTCCTTTTCAATTGCGAAGGCGTCGCGGAATTCCGCGAAGGCCCATCGGCCGAACGTCCTTAGGTTGTTGACGCCCGGTACCCAGAGCGTTTCCATCGTGTGCGCCTTGAGTTGCGCGTCGAGACCTCGAAAACCTTTGATCTCCACGACCAGGTTGAGCGGATCGTCGGGTCCATGGCCGTCATCGAGTTGGACGATGAAGTCCGGCCGGTAGCGATGCGCGACGGCGCCTGCGAGATAGGGAACCTCAAAGCCGAGCGCCTGGTTCTTCACGTAGGACAGAGTTGCGGGATGCGCCTCGAGGACGCGGGCAAACTCGGCCTCCCAGTCGCTGTCGCAAACCACATAATTGATGTGTGACTTGTCTGGCGCCGTCTCCCAGAGATCGGCCTTGCTGGTGTTGAACACGACGAAGTTGGTCGACCCACGAGGATTATATGGATCGAGGATCGCCTTGACGATGGGGGAGCCGTCCACGCTCGCCTCACGCACGATGCCGGCGTAGATCAACTGGGCGGCGATTTCTGCAATCTCGGCATAGGTCAGCATGCCAAGCTTGGTGCCGCCCGTGGTCACGACGTGGTCGCGGAGCCAACGACGCGTGATGGGCTGAAGCTGGTTGTAGAGGTGATACGGTGGATCCTGGTCGCCGTCGCGGAAATAGAGCTCGACGAGCCGTTTGGTCAGGTGGAACCCGACCGTATTCGGACGCATCTCGTCCAGCGCATCCGGCGAGATGTTGTGGCCCTCGCCAACGAGGCCTTCAAGACGCGTAACGCACGGCCCGACAAGTTCCGGAGTGAGCCGGAGGGTGGAGTCCGCGTTGAAGGACGCCGCAATGCGATCCGGCGGGAGCTCTGTGCGGTAGCCTGCGACGCGGGGGAAACGGATGGCGAGGCGCTCGCGCTCCTTGACGGCCTGCACCCTGGTGATCGGTTTGGGCGGGGTTCGAACCACCTTCTGCGGTTCGGTTGCGAAGTCGAAAGGAATGCCGAGGATGTCGGCATATTCCGTGTTGAATAGGCCCTTTTCGTTGAGCTCGTAGGATTGGCGGCGCAGGCCACGACCGATCACCTGCTCGCAGAGAAGCTGCGTGCCGAAGGCGCGAACGCCGAGGATGTGCGTGACGGTGTTGGCATCCCATCCTTCCGTCAGCATCGAGACGGATACCACGCAGCGGATCTGTTCGCCGAGGCGGCCCTTCTGGCCGACTGTATTCATAACCTCGCGCAGCAACTCATTATCGGAGATGTTGCCGGCTGCCGCGCCTTCGCGCTCCTGCTTCTCGCGCCGGAACAACTCGATCTCGGTTGCGGCCATCTGCCGAAAGCCGGGATCCAGAGCATCACCGGATTCGATCTGCTCGGAATCAATGAGCAGGGTGTTCATGCGAGGCAGGGGACTTCCGTACTCGTCGAAGTTCCTGAATTTCTCGAGATGGCCACGGTGGATCATCTGCATCGAACCTTCGCGCTCACGCTGCCAGCCAGAGATCCATTCGAACACGAGTTTCGATGTGGCGGTGTTGTTGCAGACAACGATAAAGACGGGTGGCACGCTGATGCGCGAGCGCTCCCACTCTTCGAACTCGCGCTCGTAGTGGCTGTAGAGCGAGAGCAGCGCGGTTTGCAGCTCTGGTGGCAGGGATAGCGGGTCGAGGTCTCCCGACTTCCCGGCCCCCTTTTTCGGCATTTGCTTGCCGATATGGTCCCACAAGTTCCGATAGACCGGCGCGTCGTTATTCACCGAGTTGTCGGCGACGGGTACGCGCGGGAGTTTGACGATGCCGCATTCGATGGCGTCGACGAGCGAAAAGTCGGAAATGACCCAAGGAAACAGCGTGCCTTCGTCATAGCCGGATCCCCGCAGAAAGAATGGTGTCGCGGAGAGGTCGTACAAAGCACGCAGGCCGACTTTGCGCTTGAGTGCCTCCAAGCCGGAGATCCAGAGACGGGCGGCCTCGTTGTTCTTCTTGGCCTCCTCCTTCTCCTCACCCTTTGCCTCGGCTTCCTCGTCGGTTCCGAGGCGCTCGCGATAGCAATGATGCGCTTCGTCATTGATGACGACTACGTTTTTCAACGTCAGGAGTTCGCCGCAGGCACGCTGCAGCATTTCTCCCTCGGTCTCCTGCTTTTCGAGGGGCGCGCCAGTGCGGCCTTGCATCAGGCGCTCGCCGACCGGGTTCAGCTCATGAGCCTTGCGACGCTGGAAGGCGTGGTAGTTGGTGATGACGATCTTGGCTTTGCCGAGATCCGCCATCATGTCCGCAGGGACAAGTTCACGCGTGCTGTAATAGCTCTCCGGATCGGACGGCAAGAGCACTCGCAGGCGGTCGCGAATGGTGATACCGGGCGCGACCAGAAGGAATCCTTTCGAGAACAGCGAGGAGTTTGGCTGACGGGCGGCATTGATCGCCTGCCAAGCGATGAGCATGGCCATGACCGTGGTCTTGCCGGCCCCCGTGGCTAGCTTGAGTGCCAGCCGGAAGAGCTCAGGATTGGCATCCTGATTCGCCTTTTGCAGATGCCCGAACAGCTGGGCATAGCGAGGGCGCCCGCGTGCAACCTCAGTGAGCCAGATCACCGTTTCTGCTGCCTCGACCTGGCAGAAAAACGGGCGGGGTCCCGAGAACGCCTCGGACCGCCAGTGCTGCAGCAATCGTTGGGTGGTCGGAGTTACGCCCCAATCATTTGGATTTGGAATAGATCGCCAGGACGCGAGGTGCCGCCTGATCTCATTGACGAGTGCATTGGGCGTGTAGCTGCCTGAATCGTTGCCGGCGCTGTCTAGATCGAGCGTCTCTTGTTTGGAGGCCTTGGCACGTCGTCCACGAGGCACAGGCACAAGGTATTTGGACGGGCGGCGGCCCTGAATGGCTGGATGATCCAGTGGCTGGCCATCTTCGCCCAGTGCGTGATGCCGGGTCGGCACAAGATACGGCGAGTTGAGAATCGGCTCAGCGTAAAATGGCTTTGTCATCATCCCCCCGGAAGCATGCGCTCGCAGCTTGAACCAGCCGCCTCGCCAATATCAAGCGATGCGTGGCATTCGGCGCCACGCCTAGTACGAAATTGAGGGGAAATTCTTCTGGACCCGATGGAACTGCTGGAGTTTCTGGCTGACGACTCAATCGACCTCATATCTCGGCAGGCGGTCGATGGCGTTGGCCTTCGCGATGACCGAGACCTCGCCGTACTCCTCGGCCACGCTCCGTGCGGCATGTCCCTGGATGGCATCACGTACGCCCGGATCGATGCCCATGTCGCGACAGACCGTCTTGAAGCGGTGACGCCAGCCGTGATTGGGAGCGACGCGCGGGTCGGTGAAGACCTCGCGCACGAACTCCGCCAGGCGGTTCTTCACGCCCTGGAGCGGTCCCTGAACGTCGCCGTCCTTCGCCGGGATGAGGAAGAGCGGACCCGGCTTCGCCTTGTTCACGAAATCGATGAAGCCCTGCTCGATGAGATGGGCGTGCAGCGGGACATCGCGTGCTTCGTCAGTCTTGACCGTGCCGGCATCGGGCGTGATGTGGATGATCCAGCGGCCCGTTTTCTGCCGGATGTCCTGCTTGCGCAACTGCGCCAGTTCGCCCACGCGGCCGCCCGTATAGGCGCAGAGCCACGGCACCCAGCGCTTGGCTGCTGCTGTTGTCGGGCGCTCGCTGCCGCGCTGGTATGACGTGGCGTGTTTCAGGATGACGAGCGCCTCTTCGTCTGTGAAGCCTAGGCCACGCGTCCGCTTGGTTTTGCCGAGTTTCAGCGTGACGTCCGCAGCCGGATTAGTGGCGAGTTTTCGGTTTAGCACGGACCAGTCGAACACGACCTTCAAGCCTGAGAGGTCGCTGCCCTTGACCGTCTTGGGCGAGATGGGCTTGCCGTTTCTCGGGTTGATTTCGGCGAGTCGTGCGTCCTTGAAGCTGATGACGTCCTCGGGAGTAACGCGCGATGCGTTCTCATGGCCGAGGTGCTTGATCAGCCGCAGCATCGTGTTGCGGTAGCTTTCATAGGTGCTGGGCTTGCGACCGGTTGCCTTGGCTTCCGTCCACCATCCCTCGACCAGGGCAGTGAGCGTGACGCTGCCCGCTGGGAGCGTAGGTTTGCTCGGGGCCGGCGTGGTTCGCTCTGCGGGCGGCTCGGGGCGTTGCCAGTCGGGATAACGGGCGGCGTGCGGGTCCGGGCTGTAGTCGCCTGAAGCACGCACGCTGAGCAGCGAGGCGGCCTTGTAGAGGGCGCTGACGAGCGCCTGGATAAATGCATCGCGACTTGGTCGCGCGAGCGTCACGCCTTCGGAGGCCAAGAAGGCGTCGATGTCGAATATGGCTGCGAGCGCTTGCTCTGCGGTGCGCGTTCCGTAGGAGGGGCGCATCTCGCCGTCATCGTCCGGTTCAAGATATTCGGCCACATCGGCGATGAGAGACTGGAACATCGCCTAGTCGTGAAGCTGGCCCGGATCTTCCTCATTGTCGGCAATGAGCCGGCGATAGGCGATGCCTGCGAGTGCCTGGATCTGTTTGAACGAGAGATCCAGCGGCCCGGTGCGCTCGGCCTTGAACAGCGCTTCGACCTGAGCCAGCGCGGCGGCATGTCGCACGGTAGTGAGCGCTTTGTCGGCGGTCTGCAGGGAGAAGGCGATGTGGACGCCGGCCTTGGAGCGAACCGGGATATCCGGCTGGTCGAGTTCGCCGCTCGGGAGTGAAAAACGAAGCATCCTGCCCTTCAGGCGATCAACGAGATCGGCTGGAACGCGGCGTACGAACTGATTGTTGAGAGACCCGGGCCGTTTGGTAGATCTGGCCATCTGCAGCACCATGTAGGGCACCCCTGTATGACAGTCGGGGTGGACTAAGCCCCTGATATCTCGAAAATATCAGGGACTTCAACGGTACTGTTGGGAAATGGTGCCCAGAAGAGGACTCGAACCTCCACGACTTTCGTCACACGGACCTGAACCGTGCGCGTCTACCAATTCCGCCATCTGGGCGCGGACGGATGAATAAGGGGACCCCGTTGCCTTGTCAATCACGAGACGACGCGCTCGGTCGGGATAATTCGCGGCTGGGGAAAACTTCTGAGCCGCCTACACCGTTCCGCCCGGAACGGCTCGTGTTCCCGGCCGCTGGCCCGGATCTCCTCCGGCGCGCGGCTGTCTCGCCCTCCGGTTTCCGCCGCCCGCGGACGCCCTCAGAGCGCGTAGCCGGACTGCCGCGCCAGGTCGACCAGAGAGGTGGCCGGGCGCGGCCCGATATGGCTGATCACCTCGCCGGCGGCGAGCGCGCCGAGCGCCGCGGCGGTCTTGAGGTCGAGGCCCTTGGCGACGGCATAGAGGAAGCCGGACGCGTAGAGGTCGCCCGCGCCGGTCGTGTCGACGACGTCCTCGACCACGGTGGCCGGCACGTGCGCGATGCCGTCCGGCGTCACCACATAGGAGCCCTCGGCGCCGACGGTGACGGCGGCGATGCGGCAGTCGTTGCGGAGCGCCTTCAGCGCCGTGTTGAAGCTCGCCGTCTCGTAGAACGACTTCAGCTCGACCTCGTTGGCGAACAGGATGTCGATCGTGCCGTCGCGCAGCAGGCGCGTGAAGTCGCCGCGGAAGCGGTCGACGCAGAAGGCGTCGGAGAGCGTCAGCGACACCTGGCGCCCGGCCTTGTGGGCGATGTCGGCCGCCTTGAAGAAGGCGTCGCGGGCGCTCGGCGCGTCCCACAGGAAGCCTTCGAAATAGGTGATCTTGGTGTCGGAGAACAGCGCCGGGTCGATGTCGTCGGGCGTCAGCTCGTGGCAGGCGCCGAGATAGGTGTTCATCGTCCGCTCGCCATCCGGCGTGATGAAGATCATGCAGCGCGCGGTCGGCGCGCCGCCGACCAGCGGCGAGACGTCGAAGGTGGCGCCGATCGAGCGCATGTCGTGCCGGTAGACGGCGCCGAGGTCGTCGTCCGCCACCTTGCCGACGAAGGCGGTGGCGCCGCCGAGCGAAGCGATGCCGGCGACCGTGTTGCCGGCCGAGCCGCCCGAGGCGGAGATCGCCGGGCCCATCGCGGCGTAGAGCCGCTGCGACTCGGTCATGTCGACCAGGCGCATCGCGCCCTTCACCAGTTGCTGATCGACGAGGAAGTTGTCTTCCGCCCGCGCCAGAATGTCGACGATCGCGTTTCCGATCCCGAGAACGTCGTAGCGGGCTTCCGTCATGGGTCTGTCCTGAATGGCAAAAGAGGATCAAGAAGAAGAGGCAGACGGCCAGTCGGCCGTCGCAGTGACGGAGCCGGACTATACAGTCGGTCCTTCGCCGCGCAACAGGACTCGCGCGGCGCCCGCGCGATTGCCTTGCGGCGCGGGCCTCGCCATCCTATCTGCCAACGTCGTTCCCCGGGGGATTTCCGCATGATCGAGGCCGCTTGATGATCGAAGCAGCTTGGCTCGCGCTCACCGACATCTGGACGCCGCCCTTCCGCGCGGTGCTGTGGAAGTCGCTCGCCCTCACTTTGGCGCTGCTGATCCTGATCTGGTTCGGCCTGCAGGCGCTCGTGGTGATGTTCGCCGACTGGCCGAGCCAGCCCTGGATCCAGACCTCGGTCGCTGTTGTCACCGGCTTCGGGCTGATTGTCGGCCTTGGCTTCCTGATCGCGCCGGTCTCGGCGCTGATGGCCGGCCTCTTCTCCGACGACATCGCGGCGGTGGTCGAGGCGACGCACTATCCGCAGGACCCGCCGGGCCGGGGCCTGCCGTTCTTCAAGGGCCTCGCCGCGACGCTCGGCTTCACCGCCACGGTGATCCTCGTCAACCTCGTCTGCCTGCTCCTGCTGCTGATCCCCGGCGTCAATCTCGTCGCCTTCTTCATCGGCAATGGCTATCTGCTCGGCCGCGAATTCTTCGAACAGGCGGCGGCGCGCTTCCGCCCGGTCGAGGCGGCGCGCGAGCTCCGGCGCCAGAACGCGGGGCTGGTGCTCGTCGGCGGCTTCGTCATCGCGCTGTTCCTGGCAATCCCGATCCTCAACCTTTTGACGCCGCTCTTCGCGACGGCGTTCATGACGCATCTCAACAAGCGCGTGACGGGTTCCCGTCCCGTCGGAAACTAGGCAAGATCGCCGCGTCCCGAGCCAGCCACACCACGGGGGAACGCCATGCTCGCCGACCTTTTGCTCGCCATCGGCCATTTCCTGATCGTCTTCGCCATCGTCACCCTGCTCGCGATGGAGCTGATGCTGCTGAAGCCCGGCCTCTCCGGCGCGGCGATCGAGAAGCTCGGCCGCGTCGACGCGCTCTATGGCGGCGTCGCGATGCTTTTGATCGCAATCGGCTTCGGCCGCGTCTTCCTCGGCCTGAAAGGCTCGGAGTTCTACACCCACAACTGGCTGTTCTGGGCCAAGATCGCCGCCTTCGTGGCGATGGGGCTGCTGTCGATCCGGCCGACGCGGGCGATCCTCGCCTGGCGCCGGCAGGCGAAGGCGGATCCGTCCTTCGCCCCGGGCGCGGCCGAGATCGCGGCGACGCGGCGCATGGTGCATGCCGAGACGGCGGCGCTGGTGCTGGTCGCGATCTTCGCGTCCATGATGGCGCGCGGCATCGGGCTCTGAGGGCCACCATGCTCGCCGTCATCCCGGGCGAAGAGCCGGGTCCATCCTTCCGTGACATCGGGCGATTCGCGCGGCGAAGGCCTCGGCCGCATGGATCCTCGCTTTCGCGAGGATGACGGCGAGGGTGTGATGGCCGTCCGGACACCCTGGACCCTCCTTCGAGGCCCGGCTTCGTCGGGCACCTCCGGATGAGGACCGAGCCGGGGCTGCCGGCGGCGCCCCTTCAGGCGATCGTCTTGTCGGGATAGCGGCAGAGGTCGTTGATGAGGCAGACGGCGCAGTCGGGCTTGCGCGCCTTGCAGACATAGCGGCCGTGCAGGATCAGCCAGTGATGCGCGTGCAGCATGTATTTCGCCGGGATGATCCGGTTCAGCTCCTTCTCGACGGCGTCGACCGTCTTGCCCGGCGCCAGGCCGGTGCGGTTGCCGATCCGGAAGATATGCGTGTCGACGGCGATGGTCGGGTGGCCGAAGGCGATGTTCAGCACGACATTCGCCGTCTTGCGGCCGACGCCGGGCAGCGCCTCGAGCGCGGCGCGGTCGTCCGGCACCTCGCCGCCATGGAGCTCGACCAGCATCCGCGACAGGCCGATGACGTTCTTCGCCTTGGTGCGGTAGAGGCCGATCGTCTTGATGTGGTCGCTGACTTGTTCCTCGCCGAGCGCCAGCATCTTGGCCGGCGTGTCGGCGATGGCGAACAGCGCCCGCGTCGCCTTGTTGACGCCGGCGTCGGTCGCCTGCGCCGACAGCACGACGGCGACGAGCAGCGTGAACGTGTTGACGCTCTCGAGCTCGCCCTGTGGCTCGGGATCGCGCGCCTGGAAGCGGGCGAACACCTCTTCCACCTCGGCCCTGGTGAAGCGCTTCGGCGGGCGCGCGGCCTTTCGGCGCGGCGGCGGGGCGGGGGGAAGGTGCTGCGGATCGGACATGCATCCTCTATACTGACGAGCCATGAGTGACCGCAATGTCGAGATGGATGCCGGACCTCAGCGTGACGAACTCCTGTTCCACGCAACGCTGAAGCCGTATCGCTCGCTGTCGCCGCGCGGCTTCGCGGCGCTCCTCATGTTCGTCGGCGCCACCTGCTTCCTGAGCGGGCTCCTGTTCTGGTCGATGGGCGCCTGGCCGATCGCCTTCTTCTTCGGCCTCGACCTCCTGATCATCCAGTTCGCCTTCAAGATGAACTATCGCGCCGCGCGCGCCTGCGAGATCGTCGAGCTGAGCCGTGACCGCCTGACCGTGTGCCGGATCGCCGCGAACGGCCGCGCCGAGGATTTCGCCTTCAATCCCTATTGGGCGAAGCTCGAGGTCGATCGCCACGAGGAGTTTGGCATCACGCGCATGGTGCTGGCCTCGCATGGCCGCCGCCTTTCGATCGGCGGCTTCCTCAATCCGGACGATCGCGAGAGCTTCGCCGCGGCCTTTTCCAAGGCGCTCGCCTCGGCCCGCCACGCCTGAGGATGTCGATCCGCACTTGAACAGCGGCCGGCTTCGGCGATATTCCCCGCAATCACATCGGAGCGACGCACGGGGTGAGCATGGCCGACGGCAATCTCTTCATTTTCGGCATGGGTTTTTCCGGCCTCGCCACGGCGCGCCTTGTCCGCGGCGACTATGCCTCGATCGGCGCCACGGTGCGCACCGAGGAGAAGGCGGCGGCGCTCCGGGCCGAGGGCATCGACGCCCATGTCTTCGACGGCGAGACGGTGTCGGACGCGCTGGTCGCGGCGGTGAAGCGGGCGACGCACGTCATCCAGTCGATCCCGCCGGGCACGGCTGGCGATCCGGTGATCACGCTCTTGCGCGACGCGCTGGTCAGCGCGGAGAGGCTCGCCTGGATCGGCTATCTCTCCACCGTCGGCGTCTATGGCGACCATGATGGCGGCTGGGTCGACGAGACGACCGAGCCCAATCCGCTCTCGGGCCGCTCCGTCGAGCGCGTGCGCGCCGAGGCGGAGTGGCGCATCCTCGGCGACGAGCGCGGCATCCCCGTCGCGCTCATGCGCCTGTCGGGCATCTACGGTCCCGGCCGCAACGCGCTGGTGCAGCTCGCCGAAGGCACGGCGCGGCGGCTGGTCAAGCCCGGCCAGATCTTCAACCGCATCCATGTGGCCGACATCGCGACGGCGGTCGCCGCCGCCGCGGCGCAAAAGGCGTCCGGCGTCTTCAACGTCACCGACGACGAGCCGGCGCCGCCGCAGGACGTCGTCGCCTATGCGGCCGAGCTTGCCGGCTATCCGTTGCCGCCGGAGATCGATTTCGCCACCGCGGACCTGCCGCCGATGGTCCGCTCCTTCTATGGCGAGAACAAGCGCGTCGGAAACGGCCGCCTCGCCGCCGATCTCGGCATCACGCTCGCTTATCCGACCTATCGCGAGGGCATCGCGGCGCTCTGGAAGGACGGCAGCTGGCGCGGCTGATCAGCCCGCGAGCCACGCCCAGAGCAGCGCCGTCTGCAGCACGGTCAGGACCGCCAGCGCCACGATCGCGCGGCGGGTGCGCCGACGCTCCAGCGTCATCTGCGCTTCGAGCCGGCGCAGCGCGGTTTCGGTGGCGATCTCTGTCGCGGCGGTGTCGCGCCGCCAGGCGCCGATCAGCGCCATCAGCTCGGCGCGGTCGAGCTGCGCCGTCCAGGCGTCGTCGAGCGCGAGCAGGGCTCGGTCGCCCTCGGTTTCCAGCCGCGCGTTCCAGGGCTTCTTGGCGGTGTAGTGGACGATGCGCGCCGTCCTGGCGGCTCCCGGCATGATCGGCTCGTAGGTTCGGAGGTAATTGTCGCGGGCCGGCAGCCAGATCGCCGGCGCACCGAGGAAGGCGTTCAGAAGGCCCTGGTCGCCGCCGTCGAAGGAAGGGAGCGCCGGCAGCGCCTCGAACAGCGCCGCGCGGGTCGCCGTATCGGGCGAGAGCGCGAAGACGCCGGAATTGAACACCGGCGCCGGCTGGTCGCAGAGCAGGTCGGGCGCCGCGGCGAAGCCGGCGCCGTCGAAAAGGTCGTCGATCGGCGCCCGCACCAGGCAGTCGCCGTCGAGATGGACGAGCCGGTCGGCGGAAACGAAGCTGAACGCCCAGAGCTTGGTCAGCGTGCGCCGGAAGCGCAGCGCCCCGCTCGCCTCCAGGTCGGGCTTGACGATCTCGGGCACGGCGACGACGGCGAGGCGGTCGGCTGCAAGATCGGGTTTCCAGCCGGCGGCGGCCAGCACGAGGATCGGCAGCTCCGAGACGGCGCGCAGCGAGCGGACGAGCGCGGCGACGCCGGGCGCGTATTCCGCCGTCGCGACGACGAGGTAGAACACGCGGCGCCCGTTCCGGCGGGCATCCGCGCCGAGGCCGTCGAGCCAGGCGGTGGCGGTGCGGTCGAGCCGCGCGGCGAAGGCGAGCAGCGCCGCCTTGTCGCGGGCGTCGATCGCCTCCGGCACGTCGTCGGCGACGAGCGCGAGAGGCTCAGCCCCCATAGCGTTCCGCCTTGATGCTGGCGAAGGGGAGGCCGGCCGAAAGCGCGAGATCGGCGGCGGCGCCGACGAAGGGCGTCGCGCCGCAGAGGAAGCTCGTCTTCGGCGTTGCAGGGAGGCTGGCGAGCGCCGCCTGGATCAGCGCGGCGTCGATGCGGCCATGCCGGATGCCGGGCGTGCGCGGCGCTTCGCGCGTCACCGTCGCGAACAGGTGGAAATGCGGCTCGTCGCGGTCGCGGCGCAGCAGTTCGTCGCGCCAGATCAGCTCGTCCTCAGTCCGCGCCGACAGGATCAGCGCGGCCGGGATGTCGGGCGCCACTTCGGCCCGGTGGCGCAGCATCGCCATCAGCGGCACCAGCCCCGATCCGCCGCCGATCAGCAGCAGCGGCCCGCCGTCCTCGGCGCGCCAGACGAAATGGCCGCCGATAGGGCCGCGGATCTCGATCGTGTCGCCGATTTCGACCACCTCGTGGAAGAAGGGCGACACCTCGCCGTCGTCGATCAGGTCGATGGCGAGGTCGAACGTGCCGGTCGCGTCGGGCGCCGAGGCGATCGAGTAGCTGCGCTCGGCCTGGTAGCCGTCCGGCGCGGTGAGGCGCAGGTCGACGTGCTGGCCGGCGGTGAAGCCGTGCCAGTCCCCAGGCCGGAAGGTGAAGATCTTCACGCGCGGCGTGGCGCGGGTGATGGCGGTGATCGTCGCCGCCTGCCAGAGCAGGCGGTCGGGCTGCGGCGCGACGAGGGGCGGGACGTTGGGCATGGCAGAGATGTGAGGAGCGAGGGGAGGGGGCGGGCGGTCTCAGTCGCCCGTGAAGCGCTGCTCTTGCCACGGATCGCCGCGCATGTGGTAGCCCCTGAGCTCCCAGAAGCCGGCTTCGTCGCGATTGGTGAACTGCAGCCCGTTCACCCATTTGGCCGATTTCCAGAAATAGAGATGCGGCACCAGCAGCCGCGCCGGCCCACCATGGTCCGGCGAGATCGGCTGGCCCTCGAAATGGGTCGCGATCATCGCCTTGCCGTTCACCAGATCGTCGGTCGGCACATTGGTCGAATAGCCGTCATAGGCATGGGCGAGGGTGAAGGGGCTCGGCGCCGCGATGCCGGCCTCGGCCAGGATGTCGTCGATGGTGACGCCCGACCAGGCGGTGTTGAACTTCGACCACTTCGTCACGCAGTGGATGTCGCGGGTGAGCTTGGTGCGGGGGAGCTGGTTGAATTCGTCAAAGCTCCAGCTCGCGACCGGGCGCACGCCGTCCTTGAC
>JAEWAD010000046.1 GCA_023391905.1 Pseudomonadota bacterium
GTGCTATATCGGCGCCTGCACGGGTGCCAAGCTCTCCGACCTGCACATGGCGGCCGAGATACTGCGTGGCCGCAAGGTCGCCACCTCGACACGGCTGCTCGTCGCACCCGCCTCGACGCGGATCACCGCCAAGGCAGCAGCCGATGGCACGCTCACGACACTGACGGAAGCGGGCGCCATCCTGTTGCCGTCGGGATGCGGCGCCTGTGCCGGCCTCGGCGCCGGGCTGCTCGCGGAGAAGGAAGTGTGCCTGTCGTCGACGGCGCGCAACTTCAAGGGCCGCATGGGCGCGCATTCCGCCCTCGTCTATCTCGGCTCGCCCTATACCGTCGCCGCTTCGGCCGTGACCGGCACCATCACCGACCCGCGCGACCTGCTCGCAGAAAGGAAGGCGGCGTGATGACGCAGAACACCGGCCGGGCCTTCGTGTTCGGCGACAATGTCGATACCGACAACCTCGCGCCCGGCCTCTACATGAAGAAGCCGATCGAGGAGATGGCGCGTCACACGCTGGAAGCGCTCGATCCGTCCTTCGCGAGCACGGTTCGCGCGGGCGACATCGTGGTCGGTGGCGACAATTTCGGCATGGGCTCCTCGCGCGAGCAGGCGGTGATGACGTTGCGTGCACTCGGCGTCGCGGCGGTGATCGCGAGGAGCTGCGCCGGCCTGTTCTTCCGCAATGCGCTGAACCTCGGCCTGCCGGCGCTGGTCTGCGCAGAGGCGGGAAAGATCCGCGCCGGCGACCGGCTCGCCATCGCGCCCGAGGAAGGCCGTATCGACAATCTTACCACGAACGAGCGCTATGCCTGCGAGCCGATCCCACCGCATCTGGTCGAGATGATCCGCGACGGCGGCCTGCTGCCGCATCTGGAAAAGAAACTGAAGCGACGGTCCGCATGAGCAGCCTGCGCCAACTCCTCGCCGGTCCCGAGATCGTCATCGCCCCCGGCGTCTATGACGGCCTGACGACGATGCTGGCCACGCAGGCCGGCTTCAAGGCCGTCTACTTGTCGGGGGCGAGCCTGTGCTATGCGCGCGCGATTCCCGATATCGGCCTGCTGTCGATGAGCGAGGTGGCCGAGGCGCTCGGCACTATCCGCGAGCGCACCGAGGTGCCGATCATCGTCGACATCGACACCGGCTTCGGCAACGCGCTCAACGTGCGGCGTACCGTGGAGGTGTTCGAGCGGCGCGGCGCCTCGGCGCTGCAGCTCGAGGACCAGGTCACGCCGAAACGCTGCGGCCAGCTGCGCGATAAGTCGGTGATCCCGGCTTCCGAAATGGTCGGCAAGATCAAGGCGGCGCTCGATGCGCGGCGCAGCAGCGAAATGCTGCTGATCGCGCGGACAGACGCCGCGGCGGTGGAAGGATTCGAAAGGGCGCTCGACCGCGCCGACGCCTATGCCGAAGCCGGCGCCGATCTGATCTTCGTCGAGGCGCCGCGCAGCAAGGAGCAGCTCGCGGCCATCGCCAAGCGCTTCGCCGGGCGCAAGCCGGTGATGGCCAACATGGTCGAAGGCGGCCAGACGCCGCTCCTCTCCGCCGCTGAGCTGCAAGCGCTCGGCTTCCAGCTCGTCATCTTCCCCGGCGGCACGGTGCGCGCGCTGGCCTTCGCGCTCCAGCAGTATTTCACCAGTCTGAAGTCGAACGGCACGACCGCGCCGTTCCGCGACCGCATGCTCGACTTCGCCGGCATCAACCGCCTGCTCGGCACCGATGATTTCCTCGCGCGCGGCAAGGCGTATGACAGAGAGGCGGCCGAATGATCGATCCCGTCACCCTCGCGGTCCTGAAGGGCCGGCTGGAGCAGATCGCGGACGAGATGGACGCGACCCTCTTCCGGTCCGCCTTCAACCCGATCATCGCCGAGGCGCATGACGCCTCGCACGGCATCTACGACGCCGTCACCGGCGATACGCTGATCCAGGGCAAGTCCGGCCTGCCGATCTTCGTCGGCGTGATGGCCTTCGCGGTGAAGGCAGCGATCGACAAGGCCGCCCGGCACGGCGATCTCGCCGAGGGCGACGTCTACCTGTTCAACGACCCGTATGACGGCGGCACGCATCTGTCGGACTTCAAGCTGGTGCGGCCATTCTTCCATGACGGGAAGTTGTTCTGCTGGCTCGCTTCCGTGGGGCACTGGCACGACGTGGGCGGCAACGTGCCCGGCAACTACAACCCGGTCGCGACCGAGAGCTTCCAGGAGGGCATGCACATCCCGCCGGTGCGGCTGGTGCGCCGGGGTCAACTCAACACCGATATCGTCGACATCCTCAAATCGAACTCGCGTCTGCCGCTGAGCCTCTATGGCGATCTCAACGGCCAGCTCAACGCGCTCGATCTGGGTGCCAAGCGGCTCGGCGATCTGCTCAAGGATTACGGCGCCGCCACGGTCGCCGAAGCGCTGACCGAGCTGCGAAGCCGTGCCGCGAAGCTGATGCGCGCCAACGTCGCCGCCTTGCCCGACGGCACCTATTCGGCCGAGGACTTCCTCGACAATGACGGCATCGTCGATGCCCCGCTCAGGATCGCGCTCGACATCACCGTGCGCGGCGAGGAGATGACG
>JAEWAD010000132.1 GCA_023391905.1 Pseudomonadota bacterium
AGCACGGAGTTGGAGGCACGTTCGACCGGACAGGTCGTATGAACCCGCGAGAGCGGCGCTGGCAGAACCGTCCCCTCGTCCAGCTCGCGCTGGACGTCGAGAACCGTGATCTGGTCGAGTGGCCGCAGAAGCCTCCAGCCTCCCCCCCGCCCCCCTTCGGACTGCACGATCCCCTGCTCACGCAGTGCCCCCAGCGTGCGACGCACGACGACGGGATTGGTGTTCAGCATCAGCGCGATCCGCTCGGATGTCTCCTTGCCGCCCAGCAGCCCCATGTGCACCAGCACATGTAGCATCCTCGCAAGTCGGCCATCACTTTTCATCCCGCACCTTTCCGCAACAATAATTGTTACGATAACTTGACACTCGATTTTTTCCGTAACATAAAATGTTACACGAAAGAACCAACCCGTCTGCGACGCCGTCCGCTCCCTTTTGGGGCGAATGGCTGCCGTCTTCCAGGAAGAGGCCCCCATGCAAGAGACCATCATTCCGACCCGGACGATCCGGCTCAGCACCCTTGATGAAGGGAACGGCCCGCTCGTCGTGCTCTGCCATGGCTTCCCCCAGACCAAAGAGGCGTGGCGACATCAGGTCGTTGCACTTGCCCGGGCGGGCTATCGCGCCGTTGCTTTCGACATGCGAGGCTACGGCAAGTCGGATGCCCCCACGGACCCGGCCCAGTATAGCGTCTTCCATGGCGTCGGCGACCTGATCGCCCTTCTCGATGCGCTCGGGGAAGAGCAGGCGGTCGTCGTCGGCCACGATTGGGGCGCGACGGTCGCCTGGCAGGCCGCGCTCCTTCGACCCGACAGGTTTCGTGCCGTCATGGCCCTGGGCGTGCCGATGATGGGGCAACCTCCCGTGCCGCCGTCGCAGATTTTCCCTCAGGATGATCAAGGCCTGTTCTACGCGCTCTACTTCCAGCAACCCGAAGGCGCCGAATCCGAGTTCAGCAAGGATATCGCGCTAACGCTTCGCAAGCTGCTCTTCGCCGCCAGCGGCGAGGCCGGCCCGCGGGAGCCAGGCGACGGAACGCCCAACCCGTTCGGCATGGTGTCGCGGGCCACGGGCCTGCTGGACAGCCTCCCGAACCCGGCCACCTTGCCGGACTGGCTGAGTGCTCATGAGTTCGAAGCCCTGGTCGACGCCTTTGAGGCGACCGGCTTCAGGGGCGGGCTGAACTACTACCGCAATCTCGATCGGAACTGGGAATTGCAACAGGCCCACATAGGCCAGATCGTGAAGGTGCCGGCGCTGTTCATGATCGGCGAGCGGGACACCGGCCTCGCTATCCCGGGCATGGATCAGATCATTGCCGGCATGCCGTCCCTCGTCCCGGATCTGCGCGGCTCGCATGTCCTTGCAGGGGCCGGTCACTGGCTGCAGCAGGAGCGTCCGCGCGAGGTTTCCGAGCTGATGGTCGAGTTCCTGCGGCATCTGTAGGGCAGCCGGCCCGCCGCGCCCCGGCCGGCGCCCTGCCGGTCGGGACGGTAGAGAGCCCTGATGGGCCGGCTTCGCGCCTCCGGGCCCCTCACCTAGGAGACCCGGACGCCCTCGCGCCAGACGCTGCGGACCACCGGAACCCCGCCGCCCGCGCGCACCCGCACCAGGTCGGCGCGCAGGCCGGGCCGGATCGCACCGCGATCCTCGAGCCCGACCGCCTCGGCCGGTGCACGCGACACCAGCCGCACCGCCTGCGGCAGGCTGATCGCCGGCACCAGTTCCGGCAGGGCAAACACCGCGACCATCAGGCTGAACGGCACATAATCCGACGACAGGATGTCGAGCTGGCCGGCCTCGGCCAGCACGACGGCCGAGACGTTGCCGGAATGCGAACCGCCGCGCACGAGATTGGGCGCGCCCATCAGCACGCGGATATCGGCGTCGCGCGACGCAGCCGCCGCCTCGATCGTGGTCGGGAATTCGGCAATCGAGACGCCGTCGGCGGCAGCCTCGGCGACATGGGCCGATGTCGCATCGTCGTGGCTCGCGACCGCGATCCCGCGCGGATGGCAGAGATCGACGATCTCGCGGCGATGCCGGGCCGAATATTGCTCCGCCTGGGCGATGCGCTTCGAGGCGAACGCTTCATAGGCCGCGTCCGACATGCCCATCTTGCCCTGGTAGAAGGCGCGATAGCTGTCGAGGCTGGCGAACTGGCGCTGGCCCGGCGAGTGATCCATCAGCGAGACCAGCTTGACCGGCAGCACGTCGAGGAAACCGGCGAGACCGTCGAGCACGTCCGGCGCGGAAACCTCGCAGCGCAGGTGCAGCAGATGCTCGGCGCGCAGCCGCTCCTCGCGCTTGGCGACCTCGATCGCGCCGGCCAGTTGCTGCATCTCGGCCGTCGAGGTGCGCGCATCCTCGTCCATGCCGACACGCAGCGCGTCGAACACGGTGGTGATGCCGGCGCCGGCGACCTGCGCATCATGCGACTGCACGGCCGCAATCGCGTTCCATCGCACACCGGGGCGCGGCGCATAGTGGTTCTCGAGATGGTCGGTGTGCAGCTCGACGAAGCCAGGCACCAGATGGTCGCCGCCGAAATCCTCGCCATGGCGGCTCGCGCCGCTGTCGAAATCGGCGATGATGCCGTCGCGAACCAGGAGGCTGCCCTCGATCACCTCGTCGTCGAGGACGATGCGGGCATTGGTGAAGATCTGCTCGCCCATCAGCCGGCGCCTCCCTGCATCATGGCCACGTGGCGGACAAGGAACGGGGCGCCACGCTCCGGCTCGACGAACACCGCCAGCCGGTCCAGCACATAGGGCTTTCCGTCAAACTCGGCGAAATGCCGCTTCAGCTCCGCCTCCATCGCCTCGGCGTCCTCCTTCGGCACGCGGCCGGTCAGCGACATGTGGTAGCGGAAGGCATCGAACACGTAGGGATAGCCCCAGCGGATCAGGTTGGTCTCCTCGTCCAGCGTCAGACCGGCGGCGCGGCGGCGCGCGATGTCGGCCTCCGACAGCGGCGCGCGGAAGGGCTCGAAATCGGCGACGATGCGGCCGGCGAGTGCATCGAGCGCATCGACGCGCTCGTTCGGCACGAGCGCGAAGAAGCGGCCGAGGCGGCGGATGACGAGCTCCGGCACCCTCACCGGCCCGGCGGTCGCCGCGAACGCCTCGAGGCTCTCGATCAGCGCGGCCTCGGTCTGGCCCTCGGCGAGGGTGAACGGCGCCTTCAGGGTGCCGTGGAAGCCATAGCGGGCGGGATCGGCGAGATAGGCCTCGATCGCCCCGCCGGAGAAGCCGTTGACCACCGGCAGCGGATGATCCGCGCCGGAGAACGCGTCGCGGCCGAGCCAGCGCGCCGCGGCGTCGGTCAGGGGATGGTCAGCGGATGGCGTGGCGTAAATGGCGTAGCGCAAGGATGATCTCGACTATTGGCGTCCGAATCGCGGGCCGCCAGTCTAACCCGGCCCAGATGGCGGAACGGAGACAATGGCGCGGCCCCGGCGATCACGAATTGTCGCGCGAAAGCAACGTTTCGGAAGCCATGGCATTGGAAAATTGCAACCGGGGAACGATATCCGGTCTATATACGCATCACCTAATCGTTCGCTCGCATGAGGTTTCAAGATGAGCCTGACCAAGACCGCCCTCGGTTTCGTCGCCCTGGCGCTGCTCGCCGCGCCGACGGTGTTCTCGGCCTCACCCGCGGCCGCCGTCAGCGCCAACGACTTCTCGACCAGCGGCATCGACTCCGGCCCGATCCCCGACTGGAAGGTGTTCGGCTTCGACCTTTCCAGCGTGCCGGACGATACCGCCTCGCTCGCCGCCTTCAAGGCGTCGCTCTCGCCCTGGACGCAGCAGGCGATCTACAACCGCTGCCGCCAGGACATCGCGCTGAACCCGTTCCGCTATTCGCCCAAGGTTCGCGATTTCTGCTGGGCGCGCTGAGCCCGCAATTCGACCTTGTCGAGACGGAAAACGGGCCCCCGCGGGGGGGCCGGGCGGGTTGGGTTGT
>JAEWAD010000198.1 GCA_023391905.1 Pseudomonadota bacterium
CCGATCCTCGATCTCGGCGACGGGCGCCTTCTCGCCGGCTTCAAGCCGGAGACCTATGCCGCCGCTTTCAGGTGAATGGGCTATAACCCTATATCGATATAAGGATATCTTTATATCAAGCTTGACCGCCCTGCGGGGAGCGCCTAAGGCTGTCGGTGTCGTGGTCTTCGGCGTCGTTTCGGCGGCGCCGGAGCTAAGAGGGAATCCGGTGCGTCATGCCTGCTGCGGCGTGGCAATGCCGGAGCTGCCCCCGCAACTGTGAGCGGCGAGCCCCTGTCCAACTCCGCCACTGAAGCCACAAGGCTTCGGGAAGGCCGGGCCGGGGCGGCGACCCGCGAGCCAGGAGACCTGCCGCGACCTCATAACGTCCCTGGGCGGGGTGTCCCGGTGGTGCGCCTGCGCCCGCCGGCTCGTCGCCGAGGGATTTACGCATGCGTCCGCTCGGCCTTTGCCCCCAACATTTGGGGTTCAAGCCGATGTCTTCTTTCTCTCTTCCTGTCAGCACGCTCGGTACGCCGCGGATCGGCCCGCGCCGCGAGCTGAAATTCGCCCTCGAAGGCTACTGGTCCGGCCAGATCGACGCCGAGGAACTGCTCGTCCGCGCCGCGGCGCTCCGGGCTGCCAACTGGGCCCGCCAGCACGCGCACGGGATCACGACGATCCCGTCGAACGACTTCTCGCTCTACGATCAGGTGCTCGACACCAGCGTGATGGTCGGCGCCATTCCCGAGATCTATGGCTGGACCAGCGGACCGGTGCCGCTCGACACCTATTTCGCCATGGCGCGCGGCAGCCAGGGCCACGAGCCGGACCCAGCCTGCGCCGGGCATCATCACGGGCCTGGGCAGGGCGTGCCGGCGCTCGAGATGACGAAATGGTTCGACACCAACTACCATTACATGGTGCCCGAGTTCACGCGCGGGCAGCGCTTCACGCTCGCCTCGACCAAGCCGCTCGACGAGTTCCTCGAGGCGAAGGCGCTGGGGTATCACACGCGTCCCGTCCTGCTCGGCCCGGTCAGCTATCTGAAGCTCGGCAAGAGCAAGGATCCGTCGCTTGATCCGCTGTCGCTGCTGCCGGCGCTGCTCCCCGTCTATGTCGAGATGCTGCGCAAGCTGGCGGCGCAGGGGGCGGACTGGGTCCAGATCGACGAGCCGTGCCTCGTCCTCGATCTCGACGAGCAGACGCGCCAGGCGCTGCGGGTCGCCTATGGCATGTTCGCCTATGCGCTGCCGAAGCTGAAGCTGATGCTGACGACCTATTTCGGCGCCCTCGGCGACAATCTCGACACGGCCGTCGGCCTGCCGGTGGCCGGCCTTCACGTCGACCTGGCCCGCGCTCCCGAGCAGCTGGATGCCGTGCTCGCGAAGGCGCCGAACGGCCTGGTGCTTTCGCTCGGGGTGATCGATGGCCGCAACATCTGGCGCGCCAATCTCGCGGCGCTGCTCGATCGTCTCGAGCCGGTGCTGGCGCGCCGCGGGGCGGATCATATCCAGATCGCGCCCTCCTGTTCGCTGCTGCACGTGCCGATCGATCTCTCGCTCGAGACCGACCTCGATCCCGACCTCTCGAACTGGCTCGCCTTCGCGGTCCAGAAGATGGACGAGCTGGCGACACTTGGCCGGGCGCTGTTTGGCGGACGAGGTTGCGTCGCCGAGCGCATCGCCGAGTCCGTCCTTGCCGCGAGCGCGCGTGCCACGTCGCCCAAGGTGCATGATCGTGCCGTCGCGGCGCGCGTGGCGGCCGTGACCGGGGAGATGGCGCGACGCGCCGGTCCGTTCGGCGATCGCCATGCCGTCCAGCAGGCGATCCTCGGTCTGCCGTCTTTTCCGACCACGACGATCGGTTCCTTCCCGCAGACGGGCGAGGTGCGTCAGGCGCGGGCGGCGCATGCCAAGGGCGGGCTGACGGCGGAGGCCTATGACGCATTCCTGCGCGCGGAGACGGCGGCGGCGATCCGCTGGCAGGAGGAGATCGGCCTCGACGTGCTGGTGCATGGCGAGTTCGAGCGCAACGACATGGTGCAGTATTTCGGCGAGCAGCTGGCCGGTTTCGCCTTCACCAGGTCGGGCTGGGTGCAGAGCTACGGCTCGCGCTATGTCCGGCCGCCGATCCTGTTCGGCGACGTGTCGCGGCCGAAGCCGATGACGGTTGAATGGTGGCGCTATGCGCAGTCCTGCACGGCGAAGCCGATGAAGGGCATGCTGACCGGCCCGGTGACGATCCTGAACTGGTCGTTCGTGCGCGACGACATTCCGCGCAGCGCCGCCTGCCGCCAGATCGCACTCGCCATCCGCGACGAGGTGCAGGACCTGGAGAAGGCCGGGGCGCGGATGATCCAGATCGACGAGGCGGCATTGCGCGAGGGCCTGCCGCTTCGACGCGGCGAGTGGCGGCACTATCTCGACTGGGCGGTCGAGAGCTTCCGCCTCTGCGCTTCCGGCGTGCGGGACGAGACCCAGATCCACACGCATATGTGCTATTCGGAGTTCAACGACATCATCGACGCGATCGCGGCGATGGATGCCGACGTCATCTCGATCGAGACCTCGCGCTCGAAGATGGAGCTCCTCGACGCCTTTGTCAGCGATCGCTACCCGAACGATATCGGGCCGGGGGTCTATGACATCCATTCGCCCCGCGTTCCCGCCGTCGCCGAGATGACGGCGCTTCTGGAAAAGGCGACGGAAAGGCTGTCGGCCGGACAGGTCTGGGTCAATCCGGATTGCGGTCTGAAGACGCGAAAGTGGGACGAGGTGCGGCCGGCGCTGGTCAACATGGTCGCCGCCGCCCGGCAGCTGCGGGCCGCGTTCGCCGAGGCGGCCGAGTAGCCTTTTGAGCTCCGATGCGCCGGCCCGGGCCCCCCCGCCGGGGGCCGGC
>JAEWAD010000215.1 GCA_023391905.1 Pseudomonadota bacterium
AGGTCGGGCTGCCAATGCCGCTCTACATCATCGGCACCGAGGTGCCCACGCCGGGCGGGGCGCTGCACGAACTCGACGACGTGCCGCCGACGGCTGCGGCCGCCGCCAAGAAGACGATCGCCACGCACCGCCGCGTCTTCGCCGAACAGGGGCTTTCGGACGCCTTCGACCGCGTCATCGGCCTTGTCGTGCAGCCGGGCGTCGAGTTCGGCCATGAGAGCGTCGTCGTCTACCGGCCGGAGCGGGCCCGCGAACTGATCGCGGTCCTCAAGGACGAGCCGCAATTCGTGTTCGAGGCGCATTCGACCGACTATCAGCCCGAGGCGGCGCTGGCGGCGCTGGTGCAGGACGGCTTCCCGATCCTGAAGGTCGGCCCCGGCCTGACCTTCGCGCTGCGCCAGACGCTCTACGGGCTCGATCTGATCGCTTCCGAGCTCAACGCGTCTTATGGCGGGCGGGCGCTCGCCGGGGCGATGGAAGAACTGATGCTGGCGGAGCCGGGCAACTGGCAGCGCTACTATCCCGGCACGCCGGACGAGCAGCATGTGCTGCGCCATTACAGCTACAGCGACCGCATCCGCTATTACTGGCCGCACGAGCAGGCGGAGCAGGCCGTCGCCCGGCTGATGCAGACGCTGGACGGACGCACGATCCCGCTGCCGCTGATCGCGCAGTTCCTGCCGGAGGAGCTGGAGGCGGTGACCAGCGGGGCCTGCGAGGCCACGGCGGCTGCGCTCATCGAGCGCGGCGTGGAGCGGGTCATCGCCCTCTATGCCCGCGCCTCCGCGCCGCGCTGAGCCCGCGCGTCGTCGAAATGGATTGAAATAGCCGAGCTTGCCCTCATCGCTCCCGCGGGAGAGGTGAGGGCTCAGGCCCCTGCGTGCACACCGTTTTCGTCGAACGCGGCCGACCGGCTGCGGCTCAATCGGGGCAGATGACGTCCGCGGTGCCGCCGGCGCCGGTCGACTGGCACCCCGACGACAGGGAGCCGGAGCCCTGATTGGTCTGGCAGCCGGCCAGAACGCTCGCGCAAACGAAAAGCGCCAAGACAAGTTTCATGCTGTCCTCCACCGCGCAACTTCCGGTGCGTAGGGTTCTCCGCTTGCTGGGCCGCCGTCAAGAGCGTTCTGCGGTTTCGCCTGCAACCATGGCTGTCGGTCTCGTGATCGGATCGTGACGCTCGATGCGGTCGGTTCCGCCGCATAATGGACGCGCGGATGCGCTGCGGAGTTCATATCTTGCTTGGCGAGCAGCAAGGCACCGCGTCTAGCCACGAGGTGATCATCATGCTGAAGGCCATCGTCGTTGCATTGTTGTTGTCGGGATTGAGCGCAGTGCCTGCTCTCGCGGGGGACATGCATTCGATCGCCGATCGATACATCCAGTCGGACGCCACGATCCGCGACCGGGATCTCGCGATCGCGATCCTCTGTCTCGTGGCCGGATTGCCCGATCAGGCGACCGCAGCGGCGCCACTCGACGATGTCGAGGCGGCCGGAAAGATCCAGCTGCTTGCGAGCAAGCTGATCGGAAACGGCGCTCCGCAGGTTGCAACGCCTCCGTCGAAGCTGGCGGCTGTCGTCATCATCCCGAAACCCAAGCCGCCAACCACGATGTCGAACCGGCAACTCGGAATGGCGATCGCCTGCGAGGTCGATCGGCTGCTTCAGGCCATGCAGCCCGGCCGCGCTCCCGCCATGAAGGCCGCCGAGTGCCCCAATGCGGTGGGGTCCAAGGACGCCGTCATCATCCTTGCCAATAAGATCATCGGCAACGGTTGAGCGCTCCGCCGCAAGCGCCTCAGCCGAAGCGCTTGCGGAGTTCGTCGGCCTGCTCCGGCGTCAGCGGCCGGGTCGCCTCGCCGCGCAGCATCAGGAAAAGCTTGGCAGTCTCCTCCAGCTCCTCCGTCGCGTACATGGCGTCTTCGAGGCTTTTCCCCGCGACGACCGGGCCGTGATTGGCGAGCAGCACGGCGTGGTGCTTGTCGGCGAGCTTCTCCACCGCCTTGGCGAGGCCCTCGTCGCCCGGCGGATGATACGGCACCAGCGGCAGCCGGCCGACGCGCATCACATAATAGGCGGTGAGCGGCGGCAGGCAGTCATGCTCGTCGATGCGGTGCAGGCAGGAGACCGCGACCGAATGGGTCGAGTGCAGATGCACCACCGCCTCGCAGGTCGGCCGCTGGCGATACATGACCTGGTGCAGGAAGGCTTCCTTGGTCGGCTTGTCGCCGCCGACATGGTTGCCGTTGGCGTCGATCTTCGACAGCCGGGCCGGGTCGAGGTCGCCGAGCGAGGCATTGGTCGGCGTCATCAGCCAGCCGCCATCCGGCAGCGCGACGGAGATGTTGCCGGTCGAGCCGAAGGTGAGGCCGCGCTGGAACAGCGAGGCGCCGCACTTGCAGATGCGCTCGCGAAGCGCGGATTCGGTCGTCGAGGGGGCGCTCACTGCAGGGAACTCCAAGCCTTGAGGAAGAAGTCGGGCGAACCGAAATTGCCTGATTTGAGCGCGAGCGCAACATCCGGGCCGGAACGGCTGCGCGTCCACGGCACGCCCGGATCGATTTCGGGCCCGATCGAGAGCGCCTTGACGCCGAGCGCGTTGACGACGGCGCCGGAGGTCTCGCCGCCCGCGACGAGCAGGCGGGTGAAACCCTTTTCGGGCAGTGCGGCGGCGACGTTCGCGAGCAGCTCCTCGACGAGCGCGCCGGCCTTGTCGCGACCGAGCTTTTCCTGCACGGCGCGGACGCTGTCCGGATCATCGCTCGAATAGACGAGCGGGGTCGTGTCCGACGGCTGCGCCACCAGCCATTCGATGACGGATGCCGGCGTGAGGTCGCCGGACGCGATGGCGAGCGGGTCGACGCGGAAGGTCGGCACGCCGGCCTTGCTGGCCGTCTCCACCTGTCCGCGCGTCGCGGTCGAGCAGGAACCGGCGAGGATCGCGCCCCGTCCGGCCGGCGCGGCGATCGAGGTGGCGGGCGGGGTCAGCGCATCGATCAGCCCGGCGTCGCGATAGGCGGCGGGCAGGCCGATGGCGATGCCCGAGCCGCCGGTCACCAGCTCCAGGTCGACCAGCGCCTTGCCGATCTCGCGGAGGTGCTTGTCGCGGAGCGCGTCGACGATGGCAATGTGCTTGCCCGCCGCCTTTTCACGCGCGAAGGCGGCAGTGATCGCGGGCGCGCCCGCCTCGACATCGGCATAGGCGACGAGGCCGACCGGCAGCGCCGTCTGCCGCTGCAGCACGCGGCGAAGGTCGGAATCGCGCATCGGCGTCAGCGGGTGGTCGCGCATCGAGCTCTCGTCGAGCGGCACGCCGTTGACGAAGAGATGGCCCTGGTAGATCGAGCGGCCGGTCGCCGGGAAGGCGGGGCAGGCGATGGTGAAATCCGCGCCGAGACGCTTCAGCAACGCCTCGGCCACCGGGCCGATATTGCCCTCGTCGGTGGAATCGAAGGTCGAGCAATACTTGAAGAACAGCCGTTTCGCACCGTTGGCGAGCAGCCATTCGGCCGCGGCGAGCGACTGGGCGACCGCGTCGGCGGCGGGAATGGTGCGCGACTTCAGCGCGATCACCAGCGCGTCGACCTCGGCGAGATCGAGATCGCCCTCCGGCAGGCCGGTGCTCTGCACGGTCCGCAGGCCCTCGCGCGAAAGCATCAGGGAGAGGTCGGTCGCCCCGGTCAGGTCGTCGGCGATGCATCCAAGCAGCATGCGGTGGGTCCTTGCGGTGTTTCGGAGGCGGCGGGCACCCCCGGCAATGGCATCATGATCGATGCAGCAGGATCGGCGCGTCAATCCGGGAGGGGAAGCAAGGCCCAGCCGATCCGGCAAGGCACTATTTCCGTGACCGAGGCTTGACGACGACCCTGCCGCGTCTGGATACTCGCTACTGTTAGCGCTGTCATACGGATTCTGCAATCGCCATGACAGCGCTATCATCGCGACGGCGCGGTTCAGGGCGGTCGCGGTTTGTCAAAAGCGGGAGGCGTCATGGCCGGCGCGGGAAGCGTTGCCGGCGCGGGCGCCGACGGGAACCGTGGAAGGATGGCAGGGTGACGTCGCAGGATGGAGCCGGAAGGCGGGTCTCGGTCATCGGGCTCGGCTCGATGGGATATGGCATGGCGCAGTCGCTCGCGAAGGCGGGGTTCACCGTGACGGGCTTCGACACGCGGCCTGACGTCGTGGCGCGCTTTGCGGCCGAGCACGGCGCCGGCGCGGCGTCGCTTTCCGAGGCGGCGTCAACGGCCGACGTGATCGTCATCGTCGTGGTCAATGCCGACCAGACGCATCAGGTTCTGCTGGGCGAGGGCGGGCTGCTGGCCTCGGCGAAACCCGACGCTGTCATCGTCTCCTGTGCGACCATGGCCCCCGAGCGGGCGCGGGCACTTGGTGACGCCGTGGTGGCGAGCGGGCGTCACTATGTCGACGCGCCGATTTCCGGCGGCGCCGCGCGGGCGGCCGAGGGCGCGCTCACCATGCTGGTCTCGGGACCGCCGGCCGCGATCGACCGGGCGCGCGCTGTGCTCGATGCGCTATCGGCCAAGCTCTACCTGCTCGGCGACGCGGTCGGGATTGGCGCATCCTTCAAGATCGTCAACCAGTTGCTGGCGGGCGTTCACATTGCCGTCGCCTCTGAGGCGATCGTCTTCGCCAAGCGGCTCGGCCTCGATATCGACCGGGTCTATGAGGTGATTACCGCCTCGGCCGGCAATTCCTGGATGTTCGAGAACCGCATGCCGCATGTGCTGGAGGGCGACTATGCGCCCCGGAGCGCGGTCGAGATCTTCACCAAGGATCTCGGCATCATCGCCGACATCTCCCGCTCCGAGCAATTCGCGACGCCGATCGCCGCCTCGGCGCTGCAGATGTTTCTGATGACGGCGGCGGCGGGAATGGGCAAGGATGACGACGCCTCCGTCGCCCGACTCTATGCCCGGATCGCCGGCATCGACCTGCCCGGCGCGCCCGCCAAGACAACCAACCCCAAGGATTGATCCGCAAATGCCGCGCTTCGCCGCCAATCTCTCGATGATGTTCAACGAGTGGTCGTTTCTCGACCGCTTCGCCGCCGCCGCGGATGCGGGCTTCAAGGCTGTCGAGTTCCTGTTTCCCTATGATTTCTCGCCCGAGGACGTCGCCAGGAGGCTGCAGGCGGCCGGGCTGACGCAGGCCCTGTTCAACCTGCCGCCCGGCGACTGGGCGGCGGGCGAACGGGGCATCGCGGCGCTGCCGGGCCGGCACGACGAATTCAGCGCCTCGGTCATGAAGGCGCTCGACTATGCGCTGGCGACCGGCGTCAAGCGGCTGCACATGATGTCGGGTCTGGCGCCGAGCCATTCCGCCGAGGCGGGAGAGGCCTATCGCAATGCGGTGCGCCTGGCCTGCGCGACGATGGAGCCGCACGGCATCGACATTGTGCTCGAGCCGATCAACCGGCGCGACATGCCGGGCTATTTCCTGAATGATTTCGGCATGGCGGCGGCGATCATCGACGAACTCGGCCTGCCCAACCTCAAGCTGCAATACGACATCTATCACCGCCAGATCCTGCATGGCGACGTCAGCAAGAGCCTGGAAGAGCTGATGCCGATCATCGGCCATGTGCAGATCGCCTCGGTGCCGCTGCGCAACGAGCCGGGCACGGGCGAGCTCGACGATTTCCGCATCTTCGCCCTGCTCGACACGCTCGGCTATGACGGCTTCGTCGGCTGCGAATACCGTCCGGCCGGCGCGACGCTGGACGGCCTCGGCTGGATGGGAAAGACCGCGCTTCGCTGAGCGGCGCTATCCGACACTGTGAAAGAGGCCGGGGCAGGCGACTGCCCCGGCCTTTTTTGCGTTCAGCGGCGAGGTAGCGCCCGCTGGGCGGCGAGGCGTGACGCCAGACGGGTAGCGGGGCGTGCCGCCCGGAGCGCTGCGAGGCGTAGCGCCGGACGGGGAGCGGGCAGGGCGTGCCCACTCTTGCCTCCCTTGCCGCCCCACCCTCGCCGTCATCCCGGGCTTGACCCGGGATCCA
>JAEWAD010000227.1 GCA_023391905.1 Pseudomonadota bacterium
GGCTTGCGCCGCGCCCTTCCGTAGGTCTGAGGACAGGACTTCTTAGAAGTCCATGCCGCCCATGCCGCCGCCCGGAGGCATAGCGGGCATGCCGCCGTCCTTCTTCGGCTTGTCGGCGATGAGCGCCTCGGTCGTGACGATCAGCGAGGACACGGAAGCCGCATCCTGCAGAGCCGTGCGGACGACCTTGGTCGGGTCGATGATGCCGGCCGCGACGAGATCGACGAAGGTCTCGGTCTGGGCGTCGAAGCCGAAGGTGTCACCCTTGCCCTCGAACACCTTGGCGACGACGATCGAACCCTCGACGCCGGCGTTCTCGGCGATCTGGCGGATCGGAGCTTCCAGCGAGCGCAGGACGATCTTGATGCCGGCGGTGACGTCGGCGTTGTCGCTCTTCAGCTTCTCGACGGCCTTCTTGGCGCGCAGCAGAGCCGTGCCGCCGCCCGGGACGATGCCCTCTTCGACAGCCGCGCGGGTCGCGTTCAGCGCGTCGTCGACGCGGTCCTTGCGCTCCTTGACCTCGACTTCCGTCGCGCCGCCGACGCGGATGACCGCGACGCCGCCTGCGAGCTTGGCGAGACGCTCCTGGAGCTTCTCCTTGTCGTAGTCCGAAGTCGTCTCTTCGATCTGAGCCTTGATCTGGTTGACGCGGGCTTCGATCTCTTTCTTCTTGCCGTTGCCGTCAACGATGGTCGTGTTCTCCTTGGAGATCGTGACCTTCTTGGCGCGGCCGAGCTGGGCGAGCGTGACGTTCTCGAGCTTGATGCCGAGATCTTCCGAGATCACCTGGCCAGCCGTCAGGACAGCGATGTCCTCGAGCATGGCCTTGCGGCGATCGCCGAAGCCCGGAGCCTTGACGGCCGCGACCTTCAGGCCGCCACGGAGCTTGTTGACGACGAGCGTGGCCAGGGCCTCGCCCTCGACGTCTTCCGAGATGATCAGCAGCGGCTTGCCCGACTGGACGACGGCTTCCAGGACCGGAAGGATCGCCTGCAGGTTGCCGAGCTTCTTCTCGTGCAGGAGGATGTGGGGGTCGTCCAGCTCGGTGACCATCTTCTCGGCGTTGGTCACGAAGTACGGCGACAGGTAGCCGCGGTCGAACTGCATGCCCTCGACGACCTCGAGCTCGGTCTCGGCGGTCTTGGCTTCCTCGACGGTGATGACACCCTCGTTGCCGACCTTCTGCATCGCCGAGGCGATCATCTGGCCGATTTCCTTCTCGCCATTGGCGGAGATGGTGCCGACCTGGGCGACTTCCTCGGAAGTCTTGATCTTCTTCGAGCGCTGGGTCAGGTCCTTGACGGCCTCGGCGACGGCGATATCGATGCCGCGCTTCAGGTCCATCGGGTTCATGCCGGCCGCAACGGCCTTGGCGCCTTCCTTGACGATCGACTGGGCCAGCACCGTGGCGGTGGTGGTGCCGTCACCGGCCTTGTCGTTGGTCTTGGAAGCGACTTCGCGAACCAGCTGGGCGCCGAGGTTCTCGAACTTGTCCTCGAGCTCGATCTCCTTGGCGACGGAAACGCCGTCCTTGGTGATGCGCGGCGCGCCGAACGACTTCTCGATGACGACGTTGCGACCCTTCGGGCCGAGCGTCACCTTGACGGCGTTGGCGAGAATGTCGACACCGCGCAGCATCTTTTCGCGGGCGTCAGCGGAGAACTTTACGTCTTTAGCAGCCATTGAAATAGCTCCCTAGAGGGTTGTGGCAGACAAAAAATAGTCGCGTCGAGGGGATACCCTCTCGCGATTACTTGCCCTTGCCCTTGCCTTCGATGATGCCGAGGATGTCCGACTCCTTCATGATCAGGAGCTCTTCACCGTCGATCTTGACTTCCGTGCCCGACCACTTGCCGAACAGGATGCGGTCGCCGGCCTTGACGTCGAGAGCGACGAGCTTGCCAGCGTCGTCACGCGTGCCGGTGCCGACAGCGACGACTTCGCCTTCCTGCGGCTTCTCCTTGGCGGTGTCCGGGATGATGATGCCGCCAGCGGTCTTCTCTTCCGACGCAACGCGACGGACGACGACGCGGTCATGCAGAGGACGGAATGCCATGTTTGTTCTCTCCTCGCGTGCAGGGCGGCCCGGCTCGGACCGCCCGCCAAAGTGGGGTGCGTTAGCACTCACCGGAGGCGAGTGCTAGCAGGCCAGCCCGATCTAGGAGCCGGGGTCCGCATTGTCAAGGAGACCGCAAGGCGACGATCGGAGGATTTTTTCGTCCTGCTGGACGAGATCTTAACGATGGCCTCGACCGCCTGTAGGAGCGCCCTCAGACCCATTCGGGACTGGGCGTCTCCCGTGCGAGGGAGTCGACCGCCTGCTCGAGGCGCTGCATGAAGCCCTCGCCGGCGCCGGTCATCGCCTCGCCGATCACCACGTCGCAGAAGAATGGGACGGGAAGATGGTCGCCCTTCGGCAGCACCTTGCCGAAGCCGCGCAGGAAGACCGGCAGGACCGGAATCTCCGGTCGCCGGCGGGCGATGTGGCCGACGCCGCGCTTGAACGCCTGGCGCATCTCGGGCTCGCCGCGCGAGCCCTCCGGGAAGAGGATCAGGATGTCGCCGGCATCGAGGGCGGCGACCGCCTGGGCAAGCGGGTCGGCGCCGCCCTTCCCCGTGCCGCGCTCGATCGGCAGGATGCCGATCAGGTCGACGGCGAGCCATTTCAGCCAGCGGTTTTTGAGGAAGTAGTCGGCGGCAGCGACGGCGCGCACCTTCCGGAGCTTGGAAAGCGGAAACAGCGCCATCAGCGCCAGCGTGTCGAGATGGCTGTTGTGATTGGCGGCGATGATGACAGGCCCGTCCTTGGGCATGCGCTCGCGGTGGCGCACCGAGAGGCCGATCGCGACCAGCAGGAACGGCCGGACCAGAAGCGCGAAGAAAAGCAGGCGGAGCAGGTCGCGGGAGGTCATGCCCGTCTCTCAGAAATAGAAATAGCGGACGGCGTGGAAGAAGAACGGCGCGGTGAAGACGAGGCTGTCGATGCGGTCGAGGATGCCGCCATGCCCGGGCAGGATCGTGCCGGTGTCCTTGATGCCGAGGTCGCGCTTCACGGCTGACATGACGATGTCGCCGAAGAAGCCGGCGGTCGCCAGCAGGATGCCGATCGCGGCGGCCTGCGGAAGCCCGATCGGCGTCAAGAGCGGCGCCAGCGCCATCGAGAGCAGCGTCGTCGCGACGAGGCCGCCGATGAAGCCCTCGACGGTCTTGTTGGGCGACACCTTGGGCGTGATCTTGCGCTTGCCGAAGCGGCGGCCGGCGAGGAACTGGCTGACGTCGTTGAACTCGGTGGCGATCAGCAGAAAGATCAGCAGTCCAGGCCCCATGCCCGAGGGCGCGCCCGGCGGCGGCAGGACGAGCAGATAGGCGGCGTGGCTGACCGAGAAGATCGTGATCATCAGACCCCAGTGCAGCGTGCCCGCGGCCCTGAGGAAACCCTGCGTCTCGCCGCGCAGCACCATGGCGGCCGGCAGGATCAGGAACAGGTAGACGGGGATGAAGATCACGAACATGCCGTACCAGCCGATGCCAACCCAGTAGTACTGGACCGGCACGGCGAGATAGGCGATGAGCAGCACCACCCGGTCGGCCTTCCGCGTCGGGATGATCGTCAGATATTCCTTGAGCGCCAGGTAGCTGACGAAGCCGAGCAGCACGATCATCGGGATCGGGCCAAGCGCCAGCGCCCCCACCAGCAGCGCCACCATCACCCACCAGCTGCCGATGCGGGCGCGGAGTTCGCGATGCTTGGCTGCAGCCTTCGGGTCCTCGCCGGAGGGCTCGGGCCGCGACCAGACCAGCGCGGTGGCGACGGCGAGGCCGAGCACCACCAGCGCCAGCGTCACGACGTTGGCGCCCGACCAGCCGAACAGGGTGAAGGAGAGAAGGTCGGTCATGATCCGCCGCCTGCGAGCGCGCCCCGGGCGCGGTTGACCGAGGTCCAGAGCGCCAGCAGGGCCAGCAGGCCGATGGCCCAGTCCAGCCACGCGCCGCCCGGCACCCCGACGGCGATCCCGAAGGCCAACAGCCCGATCGTCGCAGCGCGGTCGGACTTGCCCATCGGGCCGTCATAGCGCCTGCCACCGCCGATCGTCTGGCCGAGCACGCCGACGAACTCGGTCAGGATCGCCGCGACGACGAAGAGAACGATTGGCCAGCTATGCGCGCCGAATGGCGCCAGCGCCGGCACCAGCGCCAGATAGAGCGCGGCGTCGGAAACCACGTCGCCGACCTCGTTCAGGACCGCGCCGAGCCGGCTCTTCTGGTCATGCTCGCGGGCGATCATGCCGTCGATGGCGTTGAGCGCCATCCGCACGAACAGGACCAGCGGCAGCAGCAGCAGGCTGAGCCGGCAACCGGCCAGCCCCCAGAGCGCCAGCCCGGTCGCGAGGCTCGCGACCCTCGCGGCCGTCGTGACCTGGTTGGCGGTGACGCCCTTGGTTACCAGGAGGCTAACAAGCGGACGCAGCAGGGCCTGGAAACGGGGCTTCAGATCGTAGACGGAAATCATGCAGCGGACCGCGGCGGATCGAGGGAGGACGTCTGTCCGACACCCGGCCTAGTGCGCCGGGCCGGCGGCAGGCGCTATGACCCCGGACACAGCAGCCGTTCAGCCGGAGACGGTGAACGGCAGCTCGACCGGCGCAGAGCGCCCCGTCGCCTGGTCGGTGACCGTCAGATGCAGCACATAATCGCCCGGCTTCAGCGCCGGCAGCTGGAAGCCGACCGTGATCTGGAACTCGCGATTCTTGTTGCGGCTGGTCTTCTCGAGCCGAGCCGGCGCCGCCGACTTGGTCAGGATCTGGCCACCGGCATTGCGGATCTCGACGTCCGACGCGAAGGCGATCTTGTACCCGCCATCGACTTCGGCCCAGCCGAAACCCTGCGGTTCGACATAGACCTGCAGCATGCTGGAGGGCGCGAAGCTGGTGCCGGCATGGGCGATAAAATCGCCATAGCCCTTGGCCTCGTCGACGAAACGGACATTCTTGAGGGTCAGCGGCGCGGTCTTCCAGAAGGCTTCCAGCGCCCCGTCGATGGCGACATGGGCCTCGGCGGGCTTGCCAGCCTGCAGCAGCGCCTCCGCCTCGGCAGCCTTGTCGGCCGCCTCGCCCGCCAGAGCTGCGTTGGAAACGGCGAACAGCAACGCACCCGCCATCGCAATCCCGGAAATCCGGGACGCACCGTCCTTCATGACTATCCCCTCGTCTGGACGCAGAACGCCCGCGCCACCCCGTTTCGCGCGAACATGCCGTTCCGCTGCGCCATGCGCAAGCATTTCGACGAATAAGGATTAATTCGCCCCGCCAACGGCTTATGCGGTCCGCCGCTCAAGCCAGGCCTGGCGCTTCCGATAGATCGTCGAAGGACTGATCTCCAGCGCTGCCGCCGCCCGCGCGATGTTGCCGGCATGCGCCTCGATGGCGCTTTCGATGATCGCCCGCTCCTGCTCCCAGAACGGCGCCACCGCACCCGGTGCAGGGCGCGACGTCGACGACATCGGCGATCCGGCCGGTGCCGCGCCGGCGCGTATGCCTGGCGGCAGCATCGCCACGGAGACCTCTTGACCCTGATGCAGGACGACCATCCGGCGCACTGCGTTCTGCAGCTCGCGCACATTGCCGGGCCAGGGATAATGCGACAGCAGGGCCGCAGCCGAGGGCTCGAAGCCGACGAAGCCGCGCGCCTCCTCCGCCGCATAGCGCGCCAGGAAGGCATTGGCCAAGGGCAGGATGTCCTCGCGCCGCTCGCGCAGCGGCGGCAACTGGATCGGCAGCACATGCAGCCGGTAGTAGAGGTCCTCGCGGAAGCGGCCGGCGGCGATCTCGACGACGGGATCGCGATGCGTCGCGCAGACGATCCTGACATCGACCCGCCGCGTCGTGACATCGCCGACGCGCTGGACCACGCCGCTCTGGATGAAGCGCAGCAGCTTGGCCTGCAGGGCGAGGTCCATCTCGCCGATCTCGTCCAGGAACAGCGTGCCGCCATCGGCAAGCTCGGCCGCGCCCTGCCGCGTCTCGGTCGCCCCCGTGAAGGCGCCACGGACATGGCCGAAGATCTCGCTCTCCATGAGATCCTTCGGAATGGCGCCGCAGTTGATGGCGATGAACGGCCGACTGTCACGGCCGGATCGATTGTGGATCGCCTCGGCGCAGAGTTCCTTGCCGGTGCCGCTCTCGCCGGTGACGAAGACCGGGGCGCGCGACGGCGCGATGCAGCGGATCTGATCGTAGACGATGGCCATCGCGGCCGAGCGCCCGATGAACGATTCGAAGTCCGATCCCTTCGTCGCGGGAGCCGGCTCGACGAGGGTTGCGCCGCGCTCGGCGACCGGCTCCGAACGCTTGGCGACGGGCCATTGCGCGATGGCCGCCTCGAGCCGATCGACCAGGGCCGCCGGACCGAACGGCTTCGGCAGAAAATCGACGGCGCCGGCGCGCATGGCGGCAACCGCCGCATGCACGGACCCGCGCGCGCTCATGGCGATGACGGAGCTGATATTGCCGGACAGGCTGCCGAGTTCGTCGACGCCGCCCAGGGTCTCCAGATCGGCGACGATGATCGACTGCGCGCCGCCCGCGAGGCACTCGATCGCCTCGGCCTTCGTGGCGAAGGCGAGCGGCGCGAAACGCAGCCCCGCCCTCTCCGTCAGATGCGCGGATACCGTGCGCCGCTGAACCGGATCGGCATCAACGATCAAAACCTGAACGGGCTCCTGCGAGCCGCCACCGAAACCCATGTCCGGAAGACCCCTCTTCCGCCGCGGCCACCCGCCGCGACATCCGAACAATCTCAGAACAGGGTAAACAAAGCGTTCAGAAACGCGCCGCATCCGCCCACGATCATTGCGCTATTTAGCCCTGAAGGCCCGCGGCCCGGCCAGCGGCGACCAGTTGCTCGACCAATACCGGGTTGGGAAGGAACCGACGCAGCACCTTGGACGGATCGGCGACGAGCTCCGGAATGCGGGTGCGGATATCGGCCAGCGCCGCCTCGCGCGCCGCGGGCGAGCCGTCCTCTCCCCCTGCAATCAGGCCGAGCAGCGCGGCAAGCGGATGACTGGACAGATCGACGCGCTTGATCAGGGTGCGCATGGCGGGCTCGTTGCCCGCCTGGAAGGCGGCCAGCGCCAGATAGAGGTCGTACCAGGGCGGATAGGCCGTGTTGTGGGCGGCGGAATCCTCGATCAGCCTGGCACCGTGCTGGTACTGCCCGGTGACGATCAGGATCATGCCCTGCACGGCGCGCACATCGGTGTCGAGCGGGTTCAACGTCATCGCCCGCTTGCCCGTCTCGATGGCGCGATCCATCTGGCCGGTGGCGAAATAGGTCAGCTGCAGGGCCTGTTGCGCCCGTGCGCTGGTCGGGGCGAGCTGAACCGCGGTGGCCGAGGCCTTGATCGCCTTGGCGACGGCGGCGCTGTCCGGGCTGACGCCGAAGCCGAGGCCATCCTCGTCCAGATAGGTGAAGGTCAGCATCGCGTGAGCGAGAGCATAGGTCGGGTAGCGCTTCGTCAGCGCCTCGAGGCAGTCCCGGATCTCGGTTTGCGTCGTGGTCGTGAAATCCCGCCAGTAATTGAAGGAGCGGATCAGACACGGATATCCGTCGTCGGCAAGGTGGGTGTTCGCGAGCCGATCCGACATCACCACGCCATAGGGCTGGGCGAGCGCCACGGCGACGTCCCCGACCAGCTCGTCGATGGCGAGCGAGGGCTCGATCGGATTGCGCGGCACGCTCTGCTTCGCGGACCATACCACCCGGCCCGTCTGGCGATCCGTCAGCAGCATGGCCGCGCTGATCCCCGCCGGGGCCGCGGACAGCGTCCCGCTCACCACATAGTCGGCGTCGCCATCCAGCCGCGTCACGACCGTCAGTTCGTCGAAACGAGCGAGCGCCGTCGCCATCTTCGCGGCCAGCTGGCTGCCCGAGCTGCCGATCGCGAGCTCATTGGCGACGGCAAACGGCGCGACATAGATGCGCGGCGCCATGGGCTTGGCGGCGGGCTGCGCGCTGGTCGGTGCGGCCTTCGAGGCGTCCACGCGGACGGCCGTCTCGCCGCCGCCGTTCGGATGGCGGAGCGTGATGAGGCCGATGGCGGCTGCCAGCACCAGCGCCGCCAGCACCGCGGCCACCCAGCTTCGCCAATGGCCGGCTCCCCCCGCCTCGGCAATTTCATCCGCCGGAGCGTCGGTCGGCCCGGATCCGGCGTCGCCGACCACCTCAGCAGTCTCAGAAGGCGGAGGCTCCGCCGTCAGCTCGATGGGCTCGAAGCGCGGGACATAGGTTCCACGCGGGATCGTCACCCGCCAGCGCGCGTCGCCGCCCTCGCCCTGGTAATAGGTCTCGAGCGCCCGGCGCAACCGCCCCGCTTCCACCCGCACGATCGGATCGACGGAGGGGTCGAAGGATTCCGGCCGGCCCAGCGCCTCGGTGGCGATGCTGTAAGCCTTGATGCGATCGCTCTCCCCGGCCAGCGTCTTCTCGACGATGTAGGCCAGGAACAGGCTGAGCTGGCGCGACGACGAGAAGGCGCTCGACGCCTGGATCGCCGCCAGGGCCGACCGGATGTCGTCCTCCGTCGGCTGTTCGGCCGGTGCAGCGGTCGAGGACGCCGGCCTCATCGATTCACCGTCCGTCCGCCGACGCCCGCCCTCAACAACCCCGCCTCCACGCGATCGGTGAAGGGGGCCGCGGGGAACTGCTGATGCAGGGCAACCGGCATGTCCGTGGCGAAGAGTGGCATGATGTCATAGAGACGCGCCTTGGCCTGATCGCGCGCCTCGATCTGCCCGGCCTGATCATGCGCAAGGATCTGCGCGATCAGGCCGAACGGCAGCAACGGTGCATTGGCGATCACCGCATCACTCATCGGATTGGGTTCCGTCCCGATGCCGAAATGCGCGAGATACTCCAGCGCATCATAGACCGAGGCGTGGGCAGGATCGATCTGCCGCGCGATTGCCGACTGGGCCAGCGCCTGATCGAAATAGCCGGATACGAGCAGGGCAAGAACATATTGCGAGCGCACCAGGGGATCGAGCGGATTGGCGCTCACCGCGCGCAGACCCATGTTGCGCGCGACCTCGAGATCGCCCTTGCCAAGCGCCACCGTCGCCGTCGCCGTCATGGCGCGGACATTGGCCGGCTCGAGCTGCAGGGCCCGACGGGCCATGCCGTCCGCCTCCGCCAGCGCCGCGAGCGCCGCGTCATGATCGGGATCGAACCAAAACGCCCTGATGAAGAGGAGCGCGCGCGACGCCACGGCATTCGCAAAATTGGGATAGCGCTCGATCATCGCGCGCAGGCAGCCGTCGAGCCGCTGCCATTGTTCATCGCTGAAGCGGTGGTGCTGCAACTGCGAGCTGATCATGCAGTTATAATCGGCGAGCGGACCGTGTCCGGCCTCGTCGACGTCCTGATCGCGGGCCAGATGCTGCGCAATGGCGCCGAACTGGGGAGCGACGGCCGTCGTCGCAATGGCCACGAGGCGATCGACGCCTGCGCCGGTCGCCCGATCCTCCGGCGTCATCACGACGTCGGCGCTCCAGATCACCTCCGCCGTGTCGGCAGCCGACAGACGCATGGCGACATTGGTCTTGGTGCCGTCGCGGGTGATTTCGCCATCCAGGCGGAAATCGGCCCGCTCGGCCCCGCGCGCGAGAACCCGCAACTCCGGGAAGCGTGCCAGCGCCACGGTGAGCGTCGCGACCAGCTCGCGGCCCCGCTCCGCCATGTCGCCGGAGGCGTGAATGGCGAAGGGCATGACCTCGATGCTGGGCAGATAGGGCGCATCCGCCTTCTTCGTCATCTTGGCCATGTTCGCCGCATCCCCGGCCGCCACGACGGGCGCGGCCGGTTCCACCCGGCCGCCCATGCGCGTGAAGGCGCCGACGAGGGCGATGGCGATCGACGCGACGGCCGCGATCAGGATGACGAGCGCGAGCCGACCGCGCCATTGCGGCATCGGCGCCCCGCCCCTGCCGGTCGAGGGCGCTACCGGGCGATCCGGCGCGGCTGCATCGACCGGCGCGACCTCGCCGCCGGCATCCACCACAGAACACAGCCCGGCGCGCTCGAAGCGCGGTACATAGGATCCGCGTCCGATCACCAGACGGATCGCGTCCTCGGCTCCGTTGCCCGCATAGTAGGCGTCCAGGGTTCGCCGCAGGCGGTTGGCCTCGACCCGCACGATCGGGTCCCGCTGGGAGTCGAAGCCAACCGGACGGCCGAGAACGGCCGACCCGATGTTCTGGCCCTTGAGAAGATGATCGTCGCCGGCGAGGTGGGTATTCACCACATAGGTCAGGAACGCACTCAGCTGTGGCGACGCCACGAACTCCGGGCTCGCGAGCACCTTGCTCAGCGCAGCGCGGACGTCGGCAGGGGGGATCGCCGAATCAGCGGGGGCACGCGGCGCGGTGGCCGCGGAGGGATCGCTCAAGGCCCGTCCCCGTCGACCGCGAAGGCCGGCAGCAGGACGGCTCGGGCCAGCCCGCCCCGATTTCTCACCTGCCCGCCAGGCACAGCATCGTCCATGACCGCCTTCTCCGCCTGCGAGATCACGCCGGAGCTCCGCCCACGAAGCTGGTCGATGCCGCGGAGGCTGCAGGCGGCAGAGCCGCCGCAACCGTGCATTGCGTAAATCGAGGAATCAACCGAGACATCAACAAAATCATGAACTTGGGTATCATGGCCGACGATTGGCCCGAACCGGCAAAACGGTATGGCCCGGCGTTTTCAACCGCTCCTGACGTTACGCCAACTGGAAGTGCCCTCATGTCGATGTCCGGACCGCCGAAAGCCATGGCGCAGTTTGACGCATCGGCGCCGCGACGCACGCGGCGGGCCAAGCTTGACCCTTGCGGGCGGAAGCAATACGCCCGGTCGCATGACCAACACGACCTCGCCCCTCGCAGTCGCCGGACTGTCGGACCTCGCCGCCCAGTATCCCGTCGTTCTCAGCGACGTCTGGGGTGTCATCCACAATGGCGTCCGCGCCTTCGCGCCCGCCTGCGAGGCGTTGCGGCGCTACCGCGCCCAGGGCGGCATCGTGGTGCTCATCACCAACGCGCCGCGCACCAACCAGTATATCATCGATCAGATGACGGGTCTCGGCGTCGGGAGCGACTGCTATGACGGCATCGTCACCTCGGGCGACGTCACGCGCGGCCTGCTCGAGGCGCGCGGCGCGGCGAAGACGTTCCATGTCGGCAACGAGCGCGAGAAGTCGCTCTATGACGGGCTGCCGCTGCAGCTCGTGGGCGAGGACGAGGCCGATCTGATCTCCTGCACGGGCCTGTTCGACGACAGCGTCGAGACGCCGGACGACTACGCCGGACGGTTCGAGGCCTGGCGCAAGCGCGACCTGCCGATGATCTGCGCCAACCCGGACATCGTCGTGGAGCGCGGCGACCGTTTCGTCTGGTGCGCGGGCTCGCTGGCGCAGCGCTACACGGCGCTCGGCGGCACCAGCTTCGTCGCCGGCAAGCCCAATCCGCCGATCTACGAAGCGGCGCTCCGGCAGGTGGCTGAGATCCAGGGCGGCCCGATCGCCAAGGACAAGGTGCTCGCGATCGGCGACGGGGCGCCGACCGATCTGCGCGGTGCCTGTCAGGAGGAAATCGACGTCCTGTTCGTGACCGGCGGCATCCATTCGGCCAGCTTCGGCCCGGAAGAAAGCCCCGACAAGGACGCGGTGCATCGCTTTCTGGTCGAGAACGAGCTCGCGGTCCGGGCCTATATCCCGCACCTCGCCTGGTGAAGCCGCCGGGGGTGCGGCGCCGCCGCCCAGCCCCCGAAACACGTCTTGACCATGTCGAGGCGAACCGTCAGTTTCCGGCCGCAGCCGCCGTGACCACACCGGCCGGCTGAACGGGAGCCATCATGACCAGCGCCACCGCGCATCTGTCCCCCGCGCGCATCCTGCCGCTCGACGCCATACCGGCGGAGTTCCGCGGCGGCGCGGTGGCGATCGGCAATTTCGACGGCGTGCATCGCGGACATCAGGCGCTGCTGGAGGCCGCGCGCAGCGAGGCTAGCGCGCGCCAGGCTCCGGCACTGCTGCTGACATTCGAACCCCACCCGCGCAGCTTCTTCCGGCCGGACGAACCGACGTTCCGGTTGACGAGCGTCGAGGCCAAGGCGCGCCTTGCGGCCGCGTTCGGGCTCGACGGCATCGTCGTCGCGCCCTTCGACCATGACTTTTCGCAGACGTCGGCGGCCGAATTCGTCGAGCGCATTCTGATCGGCCAGCTCGGCATCGCCGCGGCGATCATCGGCCATGACTTCCAGTTCGGCCACGACCGGCTCGGCTCCCCCGCCTTCCTGGCGCATGAAGGGACCCTGCGGGGCTTCGCCCTGTCGGTGCTCGGCGCCGTGATCGACGATCAGGGCAGCGCCTTTTCGTCGAGCCGCGTGCGGCAGCACCTGCATGAAGGCGAGATCGAGACGGCCAATGCCGAGCTCGGCTATCGCTGGTTCGTCATGGGCGTCGTCCAGCATGGCGACAAGCGCGGGCGCGAACTCGGCTATCCGACCGCGAATGTCCGCCTGCCCGCCGATTGCGGCCTCGCCCTCGGCATCTATGCGGTGACGCTGACGCGGGCCGACGGCACCACACGGGACGGCGTCGCCTCCTATGGCCGCCGCCCCACTTTCGACAATGGCGCGGTGCTGCTGGAAGTGCATGTGTTCGATTTCGACGACACCCTCTATGACGAGACGGTCGCCGTCACCTTCCATCGCTTCCTGCGCGGCGAGGAGCGCTTTGACACGATCGACGCCCTGATCGCGCAGATGGACCGCGATTCCGAGGCCGCGCGCCGGATCCTGACCGAGGCCGGACCCGGCACGTCGCTCGACCAGCGCCTCGCGCTGATCGCGCCCACCGCTCCGGTTGCTCCCCCGGCGGGCATCCGCTAGAAGGACGCGAAAGATCCGTGCCGGAATTTTGCCTGCTTTTCTGCCTTTAACCAAGACAGACTAAGGTGTGCCGATTCGAGCGCGCCCCAGGAGTGACCGATCGACATGCCTGCATCGACTGTTCAGCGTTTCATGCTTCTGCCTGTTGGCGCCCTGCTGGCGACGGCCCTCGCAGGCTGTTCGGAGACCACGTACGGCACCGGCGTATCGCCGGAAAAGCAGACGCTGACGGACGTGATGAGCATCGCCAGCCTCGGCTCCGACGATCGTCCGCCGATCGACTACAAGCCGCGCGGCGGCATTGTCGTCCCGCCGAGCAAGAGCCTGCCGGCCCCGGTCGAGACCGCCTCGGCCGCCGGCAGCACGATGAACTGGCCCAATGATCCAGACGTCGCCAAGCGCAAGAAGCGTGAGGAGCTGGTGGTCGCACCGAACAGCGAGGGTTCCCCGAACCTCAAGCTGGCCCCGGGCCAGACGTCGTTCAGCCGTCGCCAGGAAGAATATGACGAGGCGCGCCGCGCCGAGGGCAAGAAGGCCTGGCAGAATATGCGCAGCAGCCGCGGCGGCTCCTTCGACGCCAACGGCAACCCGACCCGCAAATACCTGACCGAGCCGCCGGTCACCTATCGCGAGGGCGATCCGAACGCGCCGGTCGTCGAGCCGCCGAAGACGAAGAAGAAGTTCGACGTCAGCAAGCTCTGGCCGTTCTAGAAGCGGACCATCCCATCAACGGGCGCCTCGGGCGCCCGTTTTGCATTTGGCCCTAGCGCACGACCACGCGGGCGCCGACGTCGACCCGCTCGTAGAGATCGACGACATCCTCGTTGCGCATGCGGAAGCAGCCCGACGAGACGGCCTTGCCGATGGTCCAGGGCTCGTTAGAGCCGTGGATGCGATAGAGCGTCGAGCCGAGATAGAGCGCGCGCGCGCCGAGCGGATTGTCGGGGCCACCCTCCATGCGCACCGGCAGGCCGGGCCGGCGCTTGCGCATCTCCGCCGGCGGCACCCAGCTCGGCCACTCGGCCTTGCGCGTCACCTTGTGCGTGCCGACCCAGTCAAACCCCGCCTTGCCGACGCCGACGCCGTAGCGGCGGGCACTGCCATCCGGCTCGACCAGGTAGAGATAGCGCGACGCCGTATCGATCACGATCGTGCCCGGAGCCTCGGAGCCGTCGTAGGAAACCACGGTCGGCAGGAAGGCCGGATCGAACTCGCGACGGGCCGGCTTGCGCGCCTTGGGCGTCGCCAGTCGCGCCGTCAGGTGCGCCGACTCCACGGCCGGCCGCGTGCGCTGCACCCGCTTTTCGCCGCCGCGTTGCCGATAGCGCGGCATCTCCCGATAGTCGGGCTCCTCGACCAGGACGGGCGCGCGCGGCGCGTAGCGGTCATCCGCCCGGGCGGCCACCGTCCCGCCGGATATCGCAATACCGGTCAGGGCGAGGACGGACAGAACGATCGATCGCAACAGGCTTGGCATGGAACTTCCCGCATTGGCGGCCCGAAAGGCGCATGCCAGCTTGCGCCGCATCGGCCAAGCAAACGTAAACCGCCGGGCAATGTCGACGGCCATGGTGAACAAAAGCTTAGGGACATGCGGGTACGCGCTTGCCGCGCGATGGCGAAGAACGCTAGAACGATGAAGAACAAAAAGTGAACCGATAGAGGTGCCGATCATGCCCCTTCCCGACGGCCTCTTTGCGGCCGAGGACGGCCTGCCCCGCTGCTGGTGGTCGAGCGGCACGGCGCAGTATCAAGCCTATCACGACCAGGAGTGGGGCCGCCCCGTCACGGACGACAAGCGCCTGTTCGAGAAGCTCTGCCTGGAGGGCTTCCAGTCGGGCCTGTCGTGGCTGACCATCCTGAACAAGCGGGAAAACTTCCGCCGCGCCTTCGCCGGCTTCGATCCCGCTGCGATCGCGCGCTTCGACGACAAGGATGTGGAGCGGCTGCTCGGCGACAGCGGCATCGTCCGCCATCGCGGCAAGATCGCGTCGACGATCAACAACGCCAGGCGCGCGCTCGAACTGATCGAGACGGAGGGATCGCTGGCTGCCTATATCTGGAGCTTCGAGCCGCCAGAGAGCGAGCGCCCTGCCCGCTTCGTCAAGGGCGACATGCCGGCCACCTCGCCGACCTCGGTGCGGCTGTCGAAGGACCTGAAGCGTCGCGGCTGGAGCTTCGTCGGCCCGACGACGGTCTACGCCTTCATGCAGGCGATGGGGCTGGTCAACGACCACCTCGAAGGGTGCCATTGCCGGACGGACGCCCTGCGGCTGCGCCAGGCGCTGACGCCACCGCCAAGAGTAGCCTCGCTGCAGGCTCAGTAGCCGCCGTAGGACCGGCGCCCGCGGCGATCGAGGTCGCGCTGGATCTCTCGAGGTCGATGAGATCGCCGGCCTGGGCCAGGCGCTCGGCCTCGGGATCGAAGTTCACGAAATCAGACCAGCTGCGACGCAGCTTCTTCAGGGACTTGAACATCGACGTCACTCCCGCTGTTGGGACATGACGTTAAGGTAAGCCGATTTCGCTGCATTGCAAAATCATATATCGCAATGCAGCAATGCGAGGCACGCATGGCGGACGCTGGCGGGCGCCGCCACGCTCAGGCCTGAAGGGGCGCGACGGGGCTCAGGACCGGCCGTCGATGCGACCCAGCAGATGCTCGGCGAGCGGGCTGGTCGCCGCGAACACGGTATCGAGGCGGCTGACCGCTACCGTGCGCGCGCCGGCTCCCGTGCGGAGCCACTCGGCACAGGCATAGACCTTGCCGGCCGGGCAATGCAGCAGCAGGTGGCCGGCCGACAGGCCGAAGGGCGTCGTCGCGCCGAAGCGGTCGGCGGCGACCTTGGCCGCGCCGTCGACATCGGCGACATCGGCGCGGATCTCCCGCAGCAAGCGTCCCGCGGCCTCGGCCTCGATCCGGTCGAGGAT
>JAEWAD010000260.1 GCA_023391905.1 Pseudomonadota bacterium
ACGATCTCGCCGTCCATCAGCACCAGCTCGACGCCGAGCACGTTGTTGGTGGTCAGGCCGTATTTGAGACAGTGCACGCCGCCGGAATTCTCGGCGATGTTCCCGCCGATCGTGCAGGCGATCTGGCTCGACGGATCGGGTGCGTAATAGAAGCCGGCATGCGCCACCGCATTGCTGATGCCGAGATTGGTGACGCCGGGCTGCACCACCGCGCAGCGATTGGCGAAATCGAGCTCCAGCACCTTGTTGAACTTGCCCATGCCGAGCAGGACGCCGTCGCCGAGCGGCAGCGCGCCGCCCGAAAGACCAGTGCCGGCGCCACGCGGCACGACCTTGATGCCGTGGTCGTGGCAGTAGCGCAGCACCTGCGCGACCTGCGCGGTCGTCGACGGCAGGCAGACGACCATCGGCATCTGGCGGTAGATGTTGAGCCCGTCGCACTCGTAGGCGCGCAGCTCCGCCTCGGCGTCGATAACGCCCTCGCCCGGCACGATGGCGCGCAGGGCGGCAACGATTTCGCCTCGCCGCGCAAGCACCGCCTGGTCGGGTGCCGGCATCTTCATGAAGGGCGCTCTCCCGTCATCGGTCGATGCCCTGACTTAACCACCGGGTCGGGCCGTGTCCAGCCCACCAAACGAAAACGCGCCGGCCAGAGGCACGGCGCGTTTGCTCGCGGGGAAGCGCCCGGATCGGGCGCCCGTCCTCAGCCCTGGCGGGCCTTGAAGCGCGGGTTCGTCTTGTTGATGACGTAGATGCGGCCCTTGCGCCGGACGATCTTGCAGTTCTTGTCCCGCTTCTTGGCGGCCTTCAGCGAATTGACGACTTTCATGGCACGGGCTCCGGCACGGCAGGTTCACAAAACAAGAAGGTGCGGCCGACAGGCGCCGCACCCTCGAAAGGCGGCCGGACCATATCGGCCGACCGCCGCCCTGTCAATCGCGCCGGACTACCGCCAGATCAGCGGCGCAACCTCGACGGCGACGATGAAAAGCCCCGCTACGGCGCCCCAGGCACCCCCGCGGAAAAAACCATCCAAAAGCGAGTCCATGTGCTCCGAACGCCTCATTGTCGCCTCCGTTCCTCGTTGGATGGCGAGTATGTTCCTGTTTTGTTCTTACGGTCAAGCACAACTTACCGCGCGCACCCCGGCCCGCGAATGGCGTTGAGTTACTTTTTCTTGATGGCGTAGAGGCGCGCGACCCGCAGGTCGCCCGCGTCAAAGGCGGCGATGCGCCGGCTCCACAGTTCGACCTCGTGTGTGAGGCCCTTGGCCTCTTCAGGGGCCAGCGATTTCGGCTTGAGCGCCTGTGCAAGCCGCGCCCAGCCTTCGAGGACGAGCCCACGAAATTCCGCCGTCATGTCCTCCGCGACGCGCACGTCCATTTTCAGCGCCTTGAGCTCCTCGGCGTAGGCGTCGATCGTGATCGGATGCGGCGGATGGTCCTCGCCCTTGGTCCACGCATCGAGCGCCGGCGACTTCGCCGTCGGCGAGCCCAGCGCGAATTCCAGGAACATGAGCTGGCCGCCGGGCTTCAACGACTGCTCGACCTGCGCCAGCAGGCGCTTCTTGTTCTCGAGGGGCAGGAAGACGAGGCGCGCGAACACGGCGTCGAACTTCCGCTGCGGCAGGATCACCGTCAGCGGGTCGTAGGATTCGATGACCGCCTTCTTGGCCAGACCGGCCTTTTCCGACGCCGCCTGGCCCGCCTCCGCCAGGGTCGGCGATGCATCCATGCCGGTGACGTAGGTGCCAAAAGCCTTGGCGATGACCCGGGCAGCACCGCCCAGTCCGCTGTTGAGGTCGAGCATCGTCTTTTCCTTGTTCAAGCCCATCGGCTTGACCAGTTTCAGGACGTGCTCGGAGCCGCCGGGGAACGAAAACCCGTCGCTCCAGATCAGTTCGGAAATCTTGACGCGCGCGGCCGACCAGGTGTCGGGCAGTCCGCCGGCGACCGCCTTGGCGTCCGCCTCGAGCTGCTTGTTCGCGGCTTCATCGGGGCCCGCCGACTCTTCTGATTTCGGCTCGTCCGGCAGGTAGTAGCCATCCCACCATGCCGCCAGCTGCTTGCGGAGGCGCGAGTCCGGCCCCATCAGGGCGTTGAGACGCGCACGCAGACCCGCAGCGCCCGCCGCGGCCGCGCCCGGCGTCGCCTCGATTTCCGCATCCGATCCAGCAGCGGATGCCTTTATCTTCGCTGCGGCCCCCATGACCGATCCGATCTCCCAAGCCGGCCATGCCACCAAGTGGCAAGCCGGTCGATTTCAGCATGCGGCCTTTGGTTTAATAACGTGTAAATTTACCCCAATACCGCAACACCTGCCGCTAGCAAGGCAAGAGCACCGCCCCCGGCGATCACGCCCGCGGCCAGATTCCGTCGGAAGGCAAAGAAAACCGCGACCGCCACGCCGGCGGCGATCAGGCGGTTGGCGAGGCCGGTCGTCTGAAGCGGCCCGATCGGCAGCAGGATCATCCGGGCGATCAGAGCCGCCAGCAGCGCGTAGGCGACGCAACTGACGAGATCGATGATCGGGCTGTCGGGCTTGAGCCGGCCTGAAAGAGCGACACCGAGCGCGCGCCAGATCAGGGTCGCGACCGCCCCCGCAAGCACGACGACGAGACCCCAGAGTTCGGGATCAGACACGGCGGCGCCTGCGCGTCAGGCCGAAAGCCAGCCCACCCGCGACGATGCCGGTGATCAGCAGCCCCCAGGTCGGTGCTACGGCGTGAATGACGGGCGCCAGGCCCGCCCCGAATACGAGTGCCAGGACACGGCTACGGTCGCGCAGATCGCTGATGAAAAGCAGCATGAAGTAGACGGGATTGACGAAGACGAGTCCGAGCGAGACTGGCTGCGGCACCACGCCGGACGCTACGAACCCCACCGCCGTGCCGACCATCGAGCCGCCCAGCAGGGTCGCGGTGAATGCAACGAAATAGGACAGGCGCTGCGCCGGCGGCATATCCGGGCAGCGGAGCATGGAGACCGCCCATC